>NZ_JBNATZ010000004.1:0-31426 GCF_049701015.1 Desulfofundulus sp. | reverse complement strand
GGAGACGGCCAGCCCGTCTATTTTCAGTTCCACCACATATTCCACCGGTTCGCCGGGCAGGGAGGAATGCACCCGGCGGTCAAAATCCCGCAGTTCTCCTTCGTCAAAGGCGTTGGACAGGCTGAGCATGGGGATGCGGTGACGCACGGTGGCGAAGCCTTCCCGGGGTTGCCCCCCTACCCGCTGGCTGGGTGAATCCGGAGTGACCAGGGACGGGTATTTACTTTCCAGCCTGATCAGTTCCCGCATTAATGCGTCGTATTGTTCATCGGAAATTACCGGGTCGTCCAGCACATAGTAACGGTAATTGTGGTATTCAATTTCCCTGCGCAGCTCCTCAATCCGCTGGCGGGCTTTTTCCATAGCACTGTCCAAAAATTACACCCCCTGAAACTGGATCAGGTGATGATTTCTGCCACAAAGCGGATAACCAGTGCCCCCGGAACAAAAAGGGCCTGGGCCAACAATGTACCTGCAAGTCTGGTCAGGGCCAGGTAGACGGCCATTTGTTTTACGTCTTCTTCGGGGCGTACTCCGCGCATAGCCTGGTCGGTGATCATGGCTGCTGTAGGATCCACCACCGTAGCTGCGAGTACGGCAGCCACGCCGTTGATAATTCCCGAAGTAAGGGTGGCCGTGGACCGGAAAAGGGGTATTAACGCTCCTGCATACAGGGCTGACAGCACACCGGTCGTCCAGATGCCGGTGATTAAAATGTTGGCTACCAGAAAATAGCGGGGTATGTTAAGCGGCCTCCGCAGGGCATCCCGGAAGCGGCCAGCCCCCGGCAGTGTAATCTTCCGGGCCATGGCAAAAAGCTGACGTGGCGAGAGGATCATTTTAAAAATGAGGCGGGGTACCGAACCCAGATCTTCCAGGAGCATTATTCCCCGGGTGAAAACCCGGACAAAGGTGGGAAGGAAAAGCCCTCCCACGATGGTTCCCCCAGTAGCAGCCATGATTACCATACGGATTTCCATGTTCAACCTGGCGAGCTGGCTCTGATAATAGGGGTCTGCCAGGATATTTCCGCTGCTGGCATGTTTTAAGCCGGCGTTAATGGCGTGTTCCACAATGGAAGACATCAGGGGTGCCTGAATCAGGTTCGCCGTGCTGGCAATGAGAAAGATCACCTGGAAAAGGGACAGGGCCGTGGCCAGGCGCTGGGTACGCACCCCGGCCAGGCGCACGGAATAAATCAGGGTGTTGATCATGTGAATGACGGCAGTTAACAGAGCCACGATAAGCAAACGAGTCATATGTGAAGCCTCCGCAGGAGATGGCGCAAATTTAACCGTGCTGGTTTTCCTTTGTCTTATTATTGCCTTCAACAGGCATGGGTCAGACTTCAACACGTTCCAGGGGGGCGTAGCGGGCCAAAAGAGTTTTGGTGCCCAGGTTGGGGAATTCCACCTGCAATTCGGCGTTCTCGCCGTGCCCCCTTACGTTGACCACCGTACCCTGTCCCCATTTGCGGTGTCTGACCCGGTCCCCAGGGCTGAAGGTGTAGGCCGGGGTCTGTTCCCGGACGGGCGTGAGTAACCCGGGTCCCCTTCTTTTGCCTGCTTCCCGGAGCAGTCCGGTATTGGAAGAAGCAGGTTCTGTTTGTCCTTTCCCATTCCCGCTGTCGAGGGGGTCATCGACTGTAACCAGGTGAGGCGGAATCTCTTCCAGAAAACGGGACGGGTCGTTGTGCCGGGTGGCTCCGTACAGGGTGCGTTGCCAGCAGTGGGTTAAATAAAGCCGTTCTCTGGCCCGAGTAATGCCTACATAGCACAGTCGTCTTTCCTCCTCCAGCTCCGCGGGTTCAAGCAGGGAGCGGGAGTGTGGGAAGACCCCTTCTTCCATGCCCACCAGAAAAACTACCGGGAATTCCAGCCCCTTGGCGCTATGCAAGGTCATGAGCACAACCTGATCGGCTTCCTCGTCGTAATTATCTATGTCGCTTACCAGGGAAAGTTCGGCCAGAAAAGCGCTCAAGGTTCGTTCCTCGGCCCGGCGGTCGAAGTCCTGGGTTACCGAGAGAAATTCTTTCAGGTTTTCCTGCCGGGTACGGGATTCCACCGTATTTTCGGCCTGGATTTCCTGCCAGTACCCCGACCGCTGGAGCACTTCCCGGGCCAGGTCGGTTACGCTGAGTTCGTACTGGTGTTCGTACAGCCAGCCAAAGAAACGGGCCAGTTCCATGCAGGCAGTCCGCACGCTTCTCGTCAGGCCGGGTATTTCGTCCACCCTGGCCAGGGCCTCCAGTACTGGAATTTCCCTGGTGGTGCTGAAGGCAACCAGTTTATGAAAGGAAGCTTCTCCTATACCACGGCGAGGTACATTGATAATGCGTCGTAAACTTACCGTATCCGACGGGTTCACCACCAGCCGCAGGTAGGCCAGCAGGTCCTTGATTTCCTTGCGGTCGTAGAAACGCAGGCCGCCCACAATGGCATAGGGAATACCCTGGTGCAGGAAAATTTCCTCCAGTATCCGGGACATGGCGTGGGTGCGGTAAAGAACTGCCATATCCCGGTAGGGCACGCCCAGGCGGTGGAGCCTGGTGATGCGGTCGGCTACGAAATTGGCCTCGGCCCGTTCGTCGTGGGCCAGATAGACCACCACCGGGTTTCCGGTGCCGCTGGCTGTCCAGAGCCTTTTGTCCCTGCGCCCCCGGTTACGCCGGATGACGTGATTGGCGGCATCCAGAATAATCTGGGTGGAGCGGTAGTTTTGCTCAAGTTTGACCACCTTTGCATCAGGGTAGTCTTTTTCAAAGTCAAGGATGTTCTGGATATTGGCACCACGCCAGCTGTAAATGCCCTGGTCTGGATCGCCCACCACGCAGAGGTTGCGGTGCTCCCGGGCCAGGAGGTTCACCAGCACGTACTGAGCATGGTTGGTGTCCTGGTACTCGTCCACCAGGATGTAACGAAAACGGTTCTGGTAATAGCGTAAGACCGCGGGGTTCTCTTCAAAGAGGCGGACCGTGAGCATGATCAGATCGTCAAAGTCCAGGGCGTTGTTACGGAGGAGCTTGTCCTGGTACAGAGCATAAACACGTGCCACATGACGGGAGTAAAAATCAAAAGCTTCGTCCTGGTAGGCACCGGGTCCCAATAGTCTATTTTTCGCTCCGGAGATTGCCGCAGCTATGGTCCGGGGGGGGAACTTTTTCTCATCCAGGTTTAATTCTTTCAGACAATCTTTCAAAACCGTTTGCTGGTCGTGTTCATCATAAATCACGAAATTTTCGGAGTAGCCCAGAAAGCGGGCTTGCTTACGCAAGATACGCAGGCAGGCGGAATGGAAAGTGGAAACCCACAGGTCCCGCGCCACATGGGGAACCATGGCCTGGACCCGCTCTTTCATTTCCCTGGCGGCTTTGTTGGTAAAGGTAATGGCCAGGATATGATGCGGGTTCACTCCCTGCTGCAGGAGATAGGCGATGCGGGTGGTCAGCACCCGGGTTTTACCGCTGCCTGCACCTGCCAGCACCAGAAGGGGTCCGTCTGTGTGCTTGACTGCTTCTTTCTGGGCCTCATTCAGGTTCTTCAACAGGTCCATTTATTAATCACTTCCCATCCAGGGTGGATTATATCACAGGCCCTGGTTTTTCGGTACCATTAATTTAGGTGCCATTAAAAAAGAAGAAACCCGGTGCTTTTAACTAAAGACCGGGAAATCTCACATTCACAGGAAGAGCTGTATGAAGAAATCTAACTCTCCTGACCTGTCACAGCAGGTTCAAAAAAGAGCGGAACTCCTCACCGGCGGACAGCGTCATGCATTTTGAAACTCTAATCTTCCTTCCGCCGCCTGGCCAGTTCGCCAAAAACCTCATCCGGTGTAATACCCTGCTCTGCCAGGATTACCAGCAGGTGATATAGAACATCAGCGCTTTCCTCGATAACCTCTTCCCTGTCCCGGTTTTTAGCCTCGATGATCAGCTCTGTCGCCTCTTCTCCCAGCTTCTCAAGCATTTTGTCCAGGCCCTTGTTGAAGAGTTTGGCGGTGTAAGAACCGGGGGGTCGCTTTTCCTGCCGCTCCTTGATCACCCGGTAGAGCTCTTCTAATATCAGGGAACTGGCTTCGGGAGTATCTTTTTCATTCTCTTTGTCCCCGAGTTTTTCATTGCCGGCAGAAGCTGGCGTGTTGCCCGTGCCGCCAACTGCTGGTGTACCTCCCGGCAGCGATTTGGGGCCGTAAACTTCCTCCGGGTTGAATTGCTGCTCTCCGATTATTTCCGTCTGTCCCGTTTCCCGGTTGATGCGGTAGTGGAAACAGGTGTAGTATCCCTCGTGGCAGGCGGCTCCCGTTTGCTTGACCTTGACCAGCAGGGTGTCCCGGTCGCAATCATAGATTATCTCCTGCACCTTTTGCACGTTACCCGAGGTTTCCCCTTTATGCCAGAATTTTTGACGGCTACGGCTCCAGAACCAGGTCTCACCGGTGGCCAGGGTTTTTTCCACCGCTTCCTTGTTCATATAGGCCATCATCAAGACCATGTTGGTCTCAACGTCCTGGATAATGGCTGGGATCAAACCGGCACTATCGTATTTCAAAGAGCTTGTATTAAACGTCATCGGTTTATCCTCCTGTTTTAAAGAATTGTCTGCTGCGTGTGTGCCGCCTGCCTTAAACTAACAGGGTAGCCGTACGGGGATACCCCGCTCCTTGAGATATTCCTTCACCTGGCGGATAGTGTATTCGCCAAAATGGAAGATCGAAGCTGCCAGAGCTGCGTCGGCCTCGCCGGCAGTCAGACCCTCGGCAATATGTTCAAGAGTACCCACCCCACCGGAAGCAATTACGGGTATGTTCACCGCCCGGGCCACGGCACGGGTCAGTTCCAGATCATAGCCGTCTTTGGTACCGTCCCTGTCCATACTGGTGAGCAGGATCTCCCCTGCCCCCAGCGCTTCAACCTCCCTGGCCCACTGGATGGCGTCGATGCCTGTGGGTGTACGTCCGCCGTGTATGTACACTTCCCATTTCCCTTCACCAACCCGGCGGGCGTCTATAGCCACCACAATGCACTGACTGCCAAATCGCTGGGCCGCCTCCGCTATGAGCCGGGGGTCCTTCACCGCGGCAGTATTTATGGAAACCTTATCAGCTCCCGCAGATAAGATGGCCCTGATATCTTCCAGGGAGCCGATGCCTCCGCCTACGGTAAAAGGAATGAACACTTCTCCCGCCGTACGGTAAACCATGTCCACGACTGTTTTGCGGCCCCGCGCTGAGGCGGTGATATCCAGAAAGACCAGTTCGTCAGCCCCTTCCCGGTCGTAGAGAGCAGCCAGCTCCACAGGATCACCGGCGTCCCGCAGGTTTAGAAAATTGGTTCCCTTGACCACCCGGCCGTCGGTTACGTCCAGACAGGGGATAATGCGTTTGGTCAGCACACCTTTTCCTCCAATTCCGCCCGGGCAATTTCCAGGGCATCGCGCAGATTTATAGTGCCGGCATAAAGGGCTTTACCTATGATCACCGCTTCCACTCCCAGTGGCTCCATGGCCTTGAGTGCCTGCAGATCAGCCAGATTGGAAACTCCCCCGGAAGCAATGATCTTGAGCTGCGTGGAACGGGCTACTTCCTCCACCACGCTCAGATTGGGGCCTTTCAGCGTGCCATCCCGCCAGATGTCGGTAAACACCACCCGTTTGACACCCAGGGCTTTCATCTCGGCGGCCAGTTCCAGAGCATTCTTTTCGGCCGTCACTCCCCAGCCTTCAATGGCCACTTTGCCGTTGCGGGCGTCAATGCCTACCACGATGGACTCGCCGTAACGGGCGCAGGCCTCGGCAACCAGACCGGGATTGATAATGGCCACTGTCCCCAGGATTACCCGGGCAGCCCCAAGCTCCAGCAATCGTTCAATAACCGTCATGTCACGGATGCCTCCTCCCACCTGCACGGGTATGCGGACGGCGGAAAGGATGCTCCGGATAATGTCCCAGTTCTTGGGTTCGCCGGTAAAGGCTCCATCCAGATCTACCACGTGCAGCCAGCGGGCGCCCTGGTCCTCCCACAGGCGCGCTACTGCGACGGGGTCGTCAGAGTAAACGGTTTCCCTGTCCAGCCTGCCCTCCACCAGGCGTACACATTTGCCTGCCCGCAGGTCAATTGCCGGGATAATTAACATTTGGCCACCAACTCCCCAAAGTTTTGCAGAATTTTTAGCCCCAGGGTGCTGCTCTTTTCCGGATGAAACTGGATGCCAAAAACGTTACCCCGATTGACCATGGAGGTAAAGGGCTGACCATAGGTGGTTACCCCTGCCACCAGGTCCTGATCCCCCGGGTCTACATAATATGAATGGACAAAGTAAAAAGTTGATCCGTCGGGAATTCCCCTGGTCAGGGGACTCTCCTTCTGGAAGAATACCTGATTCCACCCCATATGGGGGATTTTAACGTTCCAGTGAATACGGCGTACCCGGCCGGGGAAAATGCCCAGGCCCGGTGTCGAACCAAACTCCTCACTCACTTCAAACAGGAGTTGCAGTCCCAGGCAGATACCTAAAAAAGGTTTGCCTCCGGCAATGGCCTCTTTGACCGCCCGGTCCAGACCGGCAGCCCTGAGGTTGTCCATGGCATCCCGGAAGGCCCCCACCCCGGGCAGGACCACGCCCGGGGCCTGTCCCACCCGCTCCGGATCCTGTACCACTTCGGCTCTGAACCCCACCCTTTCAAAAGCTTTCTCTACGCTGCGCAGATTACCCATCCCATAGTCAATAATGGCAATCAAAATTTCCGCCTCCTCCCCCTCCAGAACACTACAACAGACCTTTAGTGGAGGGCACCCCCGGTGTCCGGGGATCTATGGCCAGAGCAGATTTCAGCGCCCGGCCCAGGCCCTTGAAGATGGCTTCAATGATATGGTGGGTATTCCGCCCGGCCAGGAGGCGTACGTGCAGGGTGAATTCCCCATTTAGAGCCAGTGCCCGGAGGAACTCTTCCACCAATTCGGTGTCGAAATCTCCCACCCGGGGTGACGGCAAAGAAACGTCGTAAGCTAAAAAGCCCCGGCCGCTCAAATCTACAGCCACCAGCACCAGGGCCTCATCCATGGGTAAAAGGGCATGACCGTAACGATTGATGCCTTCCTTTTTACCCAGAGCTTCTTTCAGTGCCTGGCCAAGACAAATTGCCGTATCTTCCGCTGTGTGGTGACCATCCACTTCCAGGTCACCCCGGGCATCCAGATCCAGGTCCAAACAGGCGTGCCGGGTGAAAAGCGAAAGCATATGATCAAGAAAGCCAATGCCTGTCCTGATCTGGTAGCTGCCCGTCCCATCCAGGTTCAGTTGCACCCGGATTTCCGTTTCACCTGTTCGGCGTTCTATCCCGGCCACCCTCTGTGAACTTATTTTTTCCACCCCCTAGAGCCCTAAAATCTTTTTTAGCTTTTCCAGAAAAAGTCGATTTTCATCCCTTCTCCCCACTGTTACCCTCAGGCATTGTTCCAGTCCGGGTCCATGCATGTTGCGGATCAAGATCCCGTTCGCCATCAACTCGCGATATACCTGCTCTGCCGGCAAAGGAGTGCGAAAAAGGATGAAATTGGCAGCGGTAGGAAAAACCTCAACCCCGGGCAGACCGGCCAGTTCCCGGTACAGTTCCTCCCGGTCCTGCAGGATGAGTTCGATCAAGCGGCCGAACTCTTCCCTGTGGGCCAATACCATCCGAGCGGCGAGCTGGGAAAAGGCGTTCAAATTAAAGGGTTGCTTGGTGCGCAGTAATTGGCGTACCACTGCCGGATTGGCCAGTACATAACCCACCCGCAGGCCTGCCAACCCGAAGGCCTTGGAGAAAGTGCGCAGAATCACAAGATTGGGGTATTCCATCAAAAGAGGGATGCAGCTTTCTCCGCCAAATTCCTGGTAGGCTTCGTCCACCACCACCAGGGAGCGGCTGTTCTTTAGAATTTCGGCAACCTCCTCCGGCGGAGTGGCATTCCCCGTGGGGTTGTTGGGTGAACACAAGAAAATCACCCGGGTGTCGGGATTTTTTGCTGCTGCAATCACACCCCGCACATCCAGGTCAAAATTTCCCTTTCGGGGCACGTTCACTGTCCGGGCTCCCGCTATACGGGCATGTACCTCGTACATGGAAAAGGTGGGAGGGGTAATGATTACCCGCCCTCCGGTACCAAAGGTCAATAACAGGGTGAGAATC
Organism: Desulfofundulus sp.; assembly: GCF_049701015.1. Taxonomy (NCBI): domain Bacteria; kingdom Bacillati; phylum Bacillota; class Clostridia; order Eubacteriales; family Peptococcaceae; genus Desulfofundulus; species Desulfofundulus sp. Next base: position 23,258 of record NZ_JBNATZ010000004.1, on the reverse strand, counting down.
AACTCGTCCGAACCGTTACCCGCGAGGATTCCGTCCGCCGGTACGCCGGTGTAATCCGAAATCTGTTCAAGCAATTCCCCGGCTACGGGGTCGGGATAACGGGTAAAGGTATGATTCCCCAGCTCTCGCCAAATTTCCTCCCTGATCGAGGGGGGAAAATCGTAAGGATTTTCATTGGCGTCCAATTTAATTACATTGTGGTGAACCTGAACCTGGTAGGGTATCAGCTCCTCCAGGTCCGGGCGCACCAGTGCGGCGGGATCAAAGATGTCACTCATGATTTTCACTCTCCCGGCCTGACTTGTCCAGCCTTATTTCTACAGCCCTGGCATGGGCATCCAGGCCTTCTACCCGGGCCAGGTGAATAATGTGGCGGGCCACTTCCTGGAACGCCTCCCGGGAGCAGGCAATGACGCTGGTCCTTTTTAGAAAGGCGTCCACGCCCAGGGGGGAGTAAAAGCGGGCCGTCCCTCCGGTGGGCAGGACATGGCTGGGGCCAGCCAGGTAGTCTCCCAGGGGCTCCGGAGCATGGGGCCCCAGAAAAACGGCTCCGGCCGTAGTAATGCGGCCCAGCCAGGAGAAGGGTTCCCTCACCACCAGCTCCAGATGTTCCGGGGCGAAGCGGTTGGCCAGGTCTACGGCCTGGGCGATATCCCGGGTCAGAATAACGGCTCCGTAGCCGGCCAGAGAACTGGCGGCAATTTCCCGCCGCGGCAAATCCCTCAGCTGGCGCTCCAGTTCATCCTTGACGGCCTGTGCCAGCTGGCTGTCAGGAGTAAGAAGCAGTGCCCGGGCCAGGGGATCGTGTTCGGCCTGGGAAAGCATGTCGGCGGCCACATAGCGGGGATCGGCCGAATCATCGGCTATGACCAGCACTTCGCTCGGCCCCGCCAGCATGTCGATATCGACGAGCCCAAAGACCTGCTGCTTGGCCAGCGTAACATATAGATTGCCCGGCCCGACGATTTTGTCCACCGGCCGGATGGTTTGCGTTCCATAGGCCAGGGCGGCTATGGCCTGTGCTCCGCCTGCCTTATAAATTTCTGTCACTCCCGCCAGGTCTGCAGCTACCAGTGTATGGGGGTTGATTTTTCCCTCGCGGTTGGGAGGGCTGACCATGACGATTTCCTTCACCCCGGCCACCCGGGCGGGAAGGGCGTTCATCAATACTGAAGAAGGATAAGCTGCCGTGCCTCCCGGTACGTAAACGCCAACCCGGGCCAGGGGGCGAACAAGCTGTCCCACGAGAAGGCCCCGCGCGTCGGCTTCCATCCAGGAGGTTGTCAGCTGGCGGCGGTGGTAGGACATAATGTTTTCTGCCGCCACTTCCAGGGCGTCGAGAAATTCGCTTGTAACCCGTTCTCTGGCTTCGGAAATTTCTTCCGGCTTTACCTTCAGTTCTGCCGGGTTCAGGCTAACTCCATCAAAACGGGCCGTATACCGGCAAAGGGCCTCATCTCCTCCCTCGCGGACCCCTGCGAGAATGTCCCTTACCTTAGCGGCAGCCTCCTCCTCACCCGCCGGGTGGCGGGACAGGAGCTGCTCCACGGCCGGATCGCCCGCATGTATGATTCTAATCAAACGGGTGCCCTCCTTTTAGTTGCTTGTTAAGGATACCAGTATTTTATCCCTTTAACCAGTTAAATTATTGCAACGATGATATCATAATAAAATTAATCGATAGTTGTGTCAACCACCACTTCTGGCTTGATGGCTTTTACCTTCCCGGCCGAGCCGGGCCAGGACAAGTTTATAGCCGTCGGCACCGTAATTCAGGCAGCGTTTAACCCGGCTGATGGTAGCCGTGCTGGCTCCCGTTTGGGCGGCGATTTCCGTATAGGTACGGTTTTCCTGCAACATTTTGGCTACAGCCAGGCGCTGGGCCATAGCTTTCAGTTCGGCTACGGTGCAGATGTCTTCAAAGAACTGGTAACATTCGTCCACATCCCGCAGTGTAAGCACTGCTTCGAATAAATCGTCCAATAGCGGGTCTTTTAATTTACCCGTGTATGCCATCGGCCACTCCCCCTGGCTTAACCTATTATTCCCAAAGGGAACAGGGTTCTTTCCAGTGGACTTCGACACCGGGGTAAAAATTCCTTTTCTTCTTTACAAAAGTAAAGGGGGCACCGTATGATGTCCCCCAATGCAAAGATGGCAGTGTTGAGGTACTCGTTCGGACCCGGCGTACGATCTCTTGTCCGGGCAGGTTCAGCCGGAAGTCATGGCTAAAGCCTTGCGGCCGATGTCCCGCCGGTAGTGCATGCCTTCAAAGTGGATTTGTTCCACGGCGCTATATGCTTTTCCGATGGCTGCGGCGATGGTTTCGGCCGCAGCGGTTACACCCAGGACCCTGCCGCCGGCGGTAACCACCCGGCCGTCTTCCAGGGCCGTGCCGGCATGAAATACCATAACGCCGGGAGGAACCCGGTCCAGGCCGGAAATGGGATACCCCTTCCGATAACGGCCGGGGTAACCCCCGGAAGTCAGCACTACACATACGGCTGCTCCCGGCTGCCAGTGGATCTCTTTTTCTGCCAGGCGGCCGGATAATACCGCTTCGATGATCTCCACCAGGTCGGTTTTCAGGAGCATGAGCACCGGCTGGGCTTCCGGATCGCCAAAACGGGCGTTGAATTCCAGGACTTTGGGGCCTTCATCAGTGACCATCAACCCCGCGTAGAGGACTCCACGGTAAGGCCTTCCTTCAGCAGCCATGGCCCGGACGGTGGGGATAAGTATCTTTTCCAGGGCGGCGTGGTACACCTCCGGCGTGCAGACGGGAGCGGGTGCATACGCTCCCATGCCGCCGGTATTGGGTCCCCGGTCCCCATCATAAACCTGTTTGTGGTCCTGGGCGGGGAGCATGGGCATAACCGTTTCCCCATCGGTAAAGGCCAGGATGCTTACTTCCTGACCGGTGAGGTATTCCTCCACCACCACCCGGCTGCCTGCGGCACCAAACACACCCTTGACCATGATCTCTTCCACTGCCTTCAGGGCCTCTTCCACCGTCCGGCAAACAATCACTCCTTTACCGGCGGCCAGGCCGTCGGCCTTCACCACGCAGGGAGCGTTTAATTTCCGGATGTAGGCGGATGCTTCCCCGGCATCGCTAAAAGCGGCAAACCGTGCCGTGGGAATGCCATACCTGGCCATTATTTCCTTGGCCAGCACCTTGCTGCCCTCAATGGCGGCGGCGCGAGCGGTTGGCCCGAAAATGGCCAGGCCCGCCTCATTGAAGGAATCTACAATGCCCATGGTCAGGGGGCCTTCCGGTCCTACCACGGTGAGGTCGATTTTTTCCCGCCTGGCAAAGGCCAGCAGGCCGGAGATGTCTTCTGCTCCGATGGGAATACAGCGGGCATGGGAAGCAATTCCGGCATTGCCCGGGGCGCAAAAAATTTCTTTTACCCGTGGGCTCTGTTTCAGTTTCCATACCAGGGCGTGTTCCCGGCCGCCGCCGCCCACCACCAGTACTTTCATTTGTTGTCAGCCCTCCTGCTGCACTAGTGTTTGAAATGACGCATGCCGGTGAAGACCATGGTTATACCGTATTCGTTGCAGGCGGCAATGGACTCTTCGTCCCGGAGCGACCCCCCGGGCTGGATAATGGCCGCAATACCGGCTTTAGCTGCTTCATCTACCGTGTCCCGGAAAGGAAAGAAGGCGTCCGAAGCCAGCACTGCACCTCTGGCCTTTTCACCCGCCTGCTCAAGAGCGATCCGGGCCGCTCCCACCCGGTTCATCTGCCCTGCCCCCACGCCAATGAGCTGGCGGTTCCTGGTAACCACAATGGCGTTGGACTTCACGTGCTTGACCACGGCCATGGCAAAGGCCATCTCGGCCAGCTGCTCTTGAGTGGGTTGTTTTTCGGTGACCACCCTTACCTCGTCGGGGCGGGTCAACTCGAGATCAGCCTCCTGAATAAGCAGGCCGCCGTTCACTTTGCGGATATCCAGGCGGTCTGTGGACCGGACGGTCAGAGGTCCGGTTTTTAAAAGACGCAGGCTGGCCTTGCGGGTCAGTATTTCCAGTGCTTCGGGGGTAAAGTCGGGGGCAATCACAGCTTCCAGGAATATGGAGGCCATTTGCATGGCCGTTTCTTTATCCACGGTGCGGTTGCAGGCCACTATGCCACCAAAAGCCGATACGGGGTCGCCCTCGTAGGCCAGGCGGTAGGCTGTGGCCAGGTCGTCAGCACTGGCCGCTCCGCAGGGGTTGTTGTGCTTGATGATTACCACCGAGGGATCGATAAATTCCCGTACCAGCTCCAGGGCGGCGTTTAAATCCAGAATGTTATTAAAGGAAAGCTCTTTTCCGGCCAGCTGCACGGCATTGCCCACACAGGGGCCCGTAACGGTGGGGTCCCGGTAAAAGGCGGCCCGCTGGTGAGGGTTCTCCCCGTAGCGCAGGGGTTGGGCAAGCTCAACGGACATGTGCCAGGCCGGAGGGAAGAGATCATCCCCCTGGATCTGTTTCTGCAGGTAGGCAGCGATGGCGGTGTCATAAGCGGCCGTATGGGCAAAGGCTTCCCGGGCCAGTTCCAGGCGCAAATCATCGCTGACCTTTCCTTCCGCTAGAGCTTTGAGCACCTGTGTGTAACGGGCCGGGTTAACCACTACCAGTACGTAACGGTGGTTCTTCGCCGCAGCCCGCACCATCGCCGGACCACCGATGTCGATATTTTCGATGGCTTCTTCCAGGGTTACACCGGGGCGTTTAATGGTTTCCCGGAACGGGTACAGGTTAACCACCACTATGTCGATGGGGGTGATGTGGTGTGCTTCCAGCTGATTCAGGTGGTCGGGGGTGCGCAGGGCCAGGATCCCTCCGTGGACGGCGGGGTGCAGTGTTTTCACACGGCCGTCCAGGATCTCGGGAAAGCCGGTGACCTCTGAAATGTATGTAACGGGCAAGCCGGCTTCTTTCAAGGTGCGGGCGGTTCCCCCGGTGGATACGATTTCCACCCCCAGGTCCACCAGCCCCCGGGCCAGTTCTACCAGTCCCGTTTTATCCGAAACGCTGATCAGGGCACGCATATAAACCCTCCTTAGTCTTTCTTAATATAGACCCGTTTACCCTTTATTTCCAGCCGACCGGCGGCAAAGAGAGCAATGGCTTCAGGATAGATACGGTGCTCTTGTTCCAGAATGCGGCCGGCCAGGGTTTCGGGGGTGTCGTCGGGTAAAACCGGAACTACGGCCTGCAGAATGATTGGTCCGGTATCCATTCCTTCATCCACAAAGTGTACCGTGCAGCCACTGTAGCGGACGCCGTATTCCAGAGCTCGCTGCTGGGCGTGCAGGCCGGGAAAGGCCGGCAGCAGGGCCGGGTGTATGTTCATGATGCGGTTAGGAAAAGCTTCCAGCATGTTCCTGCCCACCAGGCGCATGTAGCCGGCCAGGCACACAAGTTCAACCTGGTGTTTTTTTAGGGTTTCCACAATGGCTTCTTCATACGTGTGTTTATCGGGAAATTTAACCGGGTCGATATGGATAGCCGGTATGCTGCGGAGGCGGGCACGTTCGAGAGCTTGTGCCTCTCCATTGTCGCTGATCACCACCACTACCTCGGCTGACAGTCGTCCTTCGTCAATGGCATCCATGATGGCCTGCAGGTTGGAGCCCCGACCCGAGGCCAGGACTCCCAGACGCAATTTTTTCATATTATCTTCCCCCCGACTTATACATACTTTACTTCCCGTCTACCTCCGGTTATTTCACCTACAAGGTAGGCTTTCTCGCCCAGTTGTGACAGGTGTGTTAAGAGGGCGTCTGTTTGTTCCGGCGGGACCACCATGATCAGTCCCAGGCCCATATTAAAGGTGCGGAACATTTCCTCTTCCGCCACCTGACCTATGGACTGGATGAGGGGAAATACCGGAGGTACGGGCCAGGACCGGCGTTCCAGGACTGCGGCCGTACCCGGGGGCAAAATGCGGGGTATATTTTCGGTAAGACCGCCGCCGGTAATGTGGGCCAGGCCGCGGATGTCGAATTGTTCCAGCAGGGGCAATACCGTGCGGACGTAAATGCGGGTGGGTTCCAGCATTTCCTCACCCACGGTGCGTCCCAGGTCCTCCTGGTAGGTGTCCACCCCGTATCCGGCTACCTCCAGCAGCACCCGCCGCGCCAGGGAATAACCATTGCTGTGCAGGCCGGAGGAGGGGAGGCCGACCAGCCGGTCGCCGGGACGGATGGTGGAGCCGTCAATAATTCGCTCTCTTTCCACCACGCCAACCGCAAAACCTGCCAGATCGTATTCTTCAGGTCCGTAAAAACCGGGCATTTCCGCCGTTTCCCCGCCGATCAGGGCGCAGCCGGCCTCCCGGCAACCCGCGGCTACGCCGGATACTATGGCCGCCACCTTCTCCGGAACCAGTTTACCCACGGCCAGATAGTCAAGGAAAAAGAGAGGTTCGGCCCCCTGGACCAGGATGTCATTCACGCACATGGCCACGGCGTCTATACCAATGGTATCATGGCGGTCCATAAGTATAGCTATTTTCAACTTGGTGCCCACGCCGTCGGTGCCGGATACCAGCACAGGCTGGCGGTAGCGGGTGGTATCCAGAGCAAAGAGCCCCCCGAACCCACCGATTTCCGCAAGCACTCCGGGACGGAAGGTGCTGCGTACGCAATCCCTCATCATTTCTACCGCCCGGTTTCCGGCGTCGATATCCACTCCTGCATCGGCATAGGTTAGCCCTTTCTTCAGGGTCAAGTCTCCTTCCCCCCTACTCCAGGCTGAATTTTCCGGCTTTTTCAGGCTGCGGCACTGCTACCGGGTAATCTCCGGTAAAACAGGCTGTACAGAAGTCGTTGCGGCGTTCACCGAAGACGGACAGAAGACCCTCGATGCTCAGATAATACAAACCATCCGCATTGATCTTGCGGCGAATTTCTTCGAGGGGCATCCGGGCGGCGATCAGTTCCTCTTCGTTGGAGGTATCAATGCCATAGTAGCAGGAATGTATCACTGGAGGGGAAGACAGGCAGAGGTGTACCTCCTTGACGCCGCAATCCCGCAACATGGCGATCAATTTGCTGCTGGTGGTACCCCTGACCAGGGAATCGTCCACCATGATGACTCGCTTGCCTGCCAGTACTTCCCGGATGGGATTTAACTTCAGTCTCACCCCGAGGTCCCGCAGGTCCTGGCTGGGCTGGATGAAGGTCCGTCCAATATAGCGGTTTTTCATCAATCCCTCCTCAAAGGGGAGCCCTGACGCTTCGGCATAGCCCCGGGCGGCAGCTATGCCCGAGTCCGGCACGGGAATGACCAGGTCGGCTTCCGCCGCGTATTCCCGGGCCAGCTGGCGCCCCATTTCCCGGCGCACCCGGTTGACGTTAAAACCGTCCATCAAGCTGTCGGCCCGGGCGAAATAAATGTATTCAAAGATGCAGTGAGCGCGCTGGCGCGGTAGCATTCCCTGCAGGCTGGTCAACCCGTTCTCATCAACGATGATTATTTCTCCCGGGGCCACGTCCCGGAGCCAGCGGGCACCGACGGTGTCCAGGGCACACGATTCCGAGGCTACCACGTAGCCCCCACCGGGGAGGGTGCCCAGACAGAGGGGGCGAAAGGCATGAGGGTCCCGTACGGCCAGCAGGTTTCTTTCGGTAAGGATGACCAGGGAATAAGCACCCTTGAGGTCGATCATGCATTTCATGATGGCATCGACCAGGCCGGTCTGGCCGTAGCGGGCTATCAGGTTGACAATTACCTCGCTGTCTGTGGAGGACTGGAAGACGGAACCCGTGGAGGCCAGCCTGGCCCTTAATTCGCTAACGTTGGTCAGGTTGCCGTTATGGGCCAGACCCAGCATGCCGCCGGCGTAACGGAAGACCAGGGGCTGGGCGTTCATGGGGGAACTGGCTCCAGTGGTGGAATAACGCACATGGCCGATCGCGACATGGCCCTTCAAGGCATCCAGGTTTTCCTGATGGAAAACCTCCGGCACCAGCCCCATACCCTTATGCAGCCGCACATGCCTGCCGTCGGCCACAGCAATGCCGGCGCTTTCCTGTCCCCGGTGCTGCAGGGCGTACAAACCGTAATAAGTGAGCCGGGCTACATCTTTACCGGGGGCGTAGATCCCGAAAACGCCGCACTCTTCCTTTGGCTTATCCGTCCACCAGTTGTTGGCGGCTCCCACCTTTTCTCCCCCTCCTTTTGGTTAACCAACCAGCCGGCGCCAGACCTCCTGGTAGGCCTCTTCAACACCGCCCAAATCACGGCGGAAGCGGTCCTTATCCAGTTTTTCTTTTGTTTGGGCATCCCAGAAACGGCAGGTATCGGGAGAAATCTCATCTCCCAGGAGGATCTCTTTGTCACTGCGGCCGAACTCCAGCTTGTAGTCCACCAGCACCAGATTGCGGCCGGCCAGGTATTCCCGCAGGATGTCGTTAATTACCAGGGCCGTATTTTTTATGACGTTCATTTCCTCCGTGCTGGCCAGGCCCAGGACCGCGATGTGGTCATCGTTAATCAGGGGATCTCCAAGTTCATCGCTCTTGTAATAGTACTCCACTACCGGGTGGGGGAGCACCGTGCCCTCGGCCAGGCCCAGACGCTTGGCCAGGCTGCCGGCGGCAATGTTGCGCACCACGACTTCCACCGGTATTATCTCGAGCGCCCGGACCAGCATCTCCCGGTCGCCCACCTGTTCCAGAAAGTGAGTGGCAATACCTCTGTGTTCCAGGAGGCGGAAGAAGTGGGCCGAGATCTTGTTGTTAAGCTCACCTTTGCCGGAGATGATTCCCTTTTTCAGCCCGTTAAAGGCGGTGGCGTCGTCCTTGTATTCCACCAGGTACACGCCGGGATCCCCGGTACGGTAAATCTTCTTGGCTTTCCCTTCGTACAGCAATTCTTTCTTTTCCAAGTTAATCCTCCCTTTCTGGCAAAATTTAGAGGCCAAAACGCCTGTATATCTCGTCGACATGGCGCAGGTGATACTCGTAATTAAAGAGGGATTCAATTTCCTGTGGAGAAAGAACGGCGGTAATGTCTCCATCTTCCTTCAAGAGCGTTTCCAGGCCAATACCCTCCCGCCAGGAGCGCATGGCGTTGCGCTGTACCAGTTCGTAGGCCCGTTCCCGGGACAGGCCCTTTTCCACCAGGGCCAGGAGCACCCGCTGGGAGAAGAGCAGGCCGTGGGTGCGCTCCAGGTTTTTGCGCATGTTTTCCGGGTAGACCAGCAGTTCTTTCATAATGGCCGTCATCTTGTAAAGCATGTAGTCCAGGGTAATGGTGCTGTCGGGAATAATCACCCGTTCCACCGAGGAATGGGAGATATCCCGCTCGTGCCACAGGGCCACGTTTTCCAATGCGGCCAGGGCGTTGCCCCGCAGGATCCGGGCCAGACCGCTGATGCGCTCGGCAGTGATGGGGTTTCGCTTGTGGGGCATGGCCGAGGAACCCTTCTGCCCCCTGGCAAAGTATTCTTCCACCTCGAGAATGTCCGTGCGCTGCAGGTTGCGGATTTCCGTGGCGAACTTATCCAGGGAGCTGCCGATGACGGCCAGAGTGGTCATAAATTCGGCGTGGCGGTCCCGCTGGAGCACCTGGGTGGAAATCCGCGCCGGGCGCAGGCCCAGGCGGCGGCAAACATGGGCTTCCACCCGGGGGTCTATGTTCGCGTAGGTACCCACCGCACCGGAGATTTTACCCACACTGATAATGTCTATGGCCCGCTTCATGCGGTTTATGTTCCGTTCTGTTTCGGCGACCCAGAGAAGCATTTTCAAACCGAAAGTGATGGGTTCGGCATGTACCCCGTGGGTGCGGCCGATCATCAAAGTGTAGCGGTGCTCCCTGGCCCGTTCCAGAAGTACCACCCGCAGTTCCTCGAGGCGCCTTAAAATTTGCTGGCCGGCCTCCTTCATGAGGACGGCCAGGGCGGTATCCAGCACGTCGGAAGAGGTAAGGCCCATGTGGATGTACCTGGCTGCATCACCCACATATTCCCCAACACAGGTGAGGAAGGCAATGACGTCGTGGTTGACTACCGCCTCTATTTCTTCAATACGCCGTATATTGAAGTCTGCTTTTTCCCTGATCTGCCTGAAGGCCTCTTCCGGAATCAAACCCATTTCGGCCATGGCTTCACAGGCGTAGATTTCTACCTCCAGCCACTTGCGGAACTTGTTTTCCTGGGACCAGATGGCCTTCATTTCCGGCAGCGTGTAACGCTCAATCATCCCCTGGTCCCTCCCATTTGTTCAAGATAACCCGCCACACCCAGTTCCTGCAGTCGGCGGGCTTTTTCTTCCACCGCCCGGGCCAGCTCTTCCTTGTACCGCAGGACCTTTGCCCGCACTTCCGGGTTTGTGGCGCCGATGATCTGGGCCGCAAGGATGGCTGCATTTCTGGCGCCGTTAATGGCTACGGTGGCCACGGGAATGCCGGGGGGCATTTGAACCATGGAATAGAGGGCATCCACCCCGCTCAAGGGCCCGCTTTTGATGGGTACGCCGATCACGGGCAGGGGGGTTTGAGCGGCAATGACCCCCGGCAGGTGGGCGGCCACCCCGGCGGCAGCGATGATAACCGCCAGCCCGCGTTCCACCGCTGACCGGGCGTATTCCGCGGTCAGTTCCGGTGCCCGGTGGGCGGAGGAGATGCTTACTTCGTAGGGCAGGCCGAATTTCTCCAGCATGTCCACGGCTTCTTTCATTACCGGCAGATCCGAGTCGCTGCCCATAACAATACCAACCAGCGGTTTGTTCATGGCTATCACCTCATCCTGTAGAAGTTGTTTCTCAGTGTTCTGCCAGGAACAGGTAGCGGGCGAGTACCAGCACGGTCAGCACCCACATAAGCCAGTGGACTTCCCGGGTACGACCGCTGATCAATTTGAGCAGGGTGTAGAAGATGATCCCGGCGGCAATGCCATTGGCGATGCTACCGGTGAAGGGCATCAAAACTATGGTTAAGAAGGCCGGCATTCCTTCAGTAAAATCTTCAAAATCAATGCCTTTTACCGCCTGGGCCATGAGCAGACCGACGATGATCAGCGCCGGTGCGGTGGCTGCGCCCGGAATCAACCCGGCCACCGGTGCCAGGATTAGAGCCAGCAGGAACAAGATGCCTGTGGTTACGGCCGTTAGCCCGGTGCGGCCACCCTCGGCAATGCCTGCGGTGCTTTCGATGTAGGCGGTAACGGTGCTGGTACCCATGAGGGCACCGAAAGCCACTCCGCAGGCATCCACCAGCATCGCCCGGCCCAACCGGGGTGACTGGCCGTTTTCGTCCAGAAGTCCCGCTTTGCCGGCAGTGCCCACCAGGGTGCCGAAGGTATCAAAGAGCTCGACGAAGGTGAAGGTGAAGATCACCGTCCAGAGGCCCATGTGCAGCGCGCCGGCCAGATCTAGCTTGCCCACCGCCAGGCGGGAAAAATCGGGCAGGGCGAAGGGCTGGAAGTTGGCCGGAATTTGAGTGACCCCCATGGGGATCCCGATGAGAGTGGTCAGGATAATGCCCAGCAACAGCGCTCCTTTGACATTCCTGGCCATTAACAGGACGGTTATGACCAGGCCGATCAGGGCCAGCAGGGTAACCGGGTTGGCAAAGCTGCCCAAAGAGATATTCCATTCAAAAAAACGCAGGGTGGCAATACCACCTGGTTTGGAGAGCGCTTCCATGGTGGGTGGGATTACCGGTCCTGCTTTGACTACCATGAACTCGGCCATTTTCAGGCCCAGCATGGTGATGAACAGCCCGATACCCACGATAATTGCCTTTTTAATGGAGTTGGGTACGGCTACCACCAGCAGCTGGCGGATGCGTGTGATGGTGAGGAGAATAAAAATGATACCGGAGATGAATACCGCACCCAGGGCCACCTGCCAGGGCATGCCCACATGCTGGGCGGCTACGGCGGCAAAATAGGCATTCAGGCCCATACCAGGTGCCAGGGCGATGGGATAGTTGACCAGAAGGCCCATGGCAATGGTGATCAAGCCTGCGCTGACGGCAGTAGCAAAAAAGACCGCGTTTTTATCCATGCCGGTAGCGGCCAGGATGTTGGGGTTGAGGAACAGGATGTAGGCCATCGTCATAAAAGTGGTCAGTCCGGCAATGACTTCCGTGCGTGCACTGGTATGATACTGGCGCAGCTTGAAAAGTTTTTCCAGCAAGTTTTGCCCCCTCCTTGTTTTAAGTAGATTAATTATTAAAACAATCAGCCCAGGCGGGCAGGTTTCCGTTGGATGTGAGAAACCTACCGCCTGGGCTTTTCTCCCTGCCGGTGTAACCCGGAAAATTTATCGACCGGGCCTGTACCGCTCGGACCGAACCACCCTGACGACCGGGTGTGGAACCCTAGGTACACTTTCTCGAAAATATATATCTTCAATCGGGAAAAATAGCCATCCTTACAAAAGTATCTTAGCAAGGAGGGAACGGGCCTGTCAATAATCATTTCACTCCCATTCGATGGTGGCTGGCGGCTTGGAGGTGATGTCGTAGACCACCCGGTTTACGCCCGGCACTTCGTTGACAATGCGGCTGGATATGCGTTCCAGCACTTCGTAGGGCAGGCGTACCCAGTCGGCCGTCATGCCGTCGTGGCTGTGCACCGCCCGCAGGGCTACGGTATAGGCATAGGTCCTCCCGTCACCCATTACTCCCACACTCCGCAGGCCCGGAAGTACCGCGAAATACTGCCAGATTTGCCGGTGCAGGCCGGCCCGCCGGATTTCCTCGGTGACAATGGCATCGGCATGGCGAAGGATCTCCAGTTTATCCGGGGTTACTTCCCCCAGGATGCGTACGGCCAGTCCCGGTCCGGGGAAGGGCTGGCGCCAGAGCACTTCTTCCGGCAGGCCCAGCTCTTTGCCCAGTTCCCGCACCTCGTCCTTGAAAAGCCAGCGCAGTGGCTCGATCAGTTCCAGCTGCATGTTCTCGGGCAGGCAGCCTACGTTGTGGTGGGATTTGATTACAGCTGCCGTGGCGGTCCCGCTTTCCACAACGTCGGGGTAAAGGGTTCCCTGTACCAGGAAGTCCACCTCTCCGAGCCTGGCGGCCTCTTCTTCGAAGACCCGGATGAATTCCTCTCCTATGATTTTGCGCTTTTGTTCGGGGTCAGTCACTCCCGCCAGGCGGCTTAAAAACCGCCTGCTGGCATCCACATGGATCAGCGGAATATGAAACTGCTCCCGAATGACCTGGACCACCTGCCCGGCTTCGCCGCGGCGCAACAGGCCGTGGTCAACAAAAATGCAGGTCAGCTGGTCGCCGATGGCACGGTGGACCAGTACGGCGGCCACCGAGGAATCCACACCGCCGCTGATGGCACAGAGTGCGCGCCTGTCCCCCACCCGGGCGCGGATTTCCCTGATGGATTCCTCAATAAAGGAACCCATGGTCCAGCGACCCTGACAGCCGCAGACATCGTAAAGGAAATGACGCAGGATGTCCTGGCCCTTGGGAGTATGTATTACTTCCGGGTGAAACTGTACGGCGTAAAGCCTGTGCTTCCGGTTGGCCATGGCGGCTACGGGAGCCTGTTCCGTGCGGGCGATGACTTCAAATCCAGGGGGCGGCGCCTCCACCCGGTCGCCGTGGCTCATCCAGCATTGTTCAACAGGCTCGAAGCCGCGGAAAAGGTCGTGGGTGTCCAGTATTTCCAGGGCGGTTTTGCCGTACTCGTGATGTTCGGCCCGCGTCACCGTTCCCCCCAGTTGTCTGGTCATCAACTGCATGCCGTAGCAAATGCCCAGGATGGGAATACCCAGATCATAAACGGCCGGGTCCACGGTGGGAGCTCCGGGCTGGTAGACGCTGGCGGGGCCGCCCGAAAAAACAATGCCCCGCGGATGATGTCGCCTGATTTCCTCGAGGGGCGTGTTGTAGGGTAACATTTCACAAAATACCTTCAGCTCCCGGATGCGGCGGGCGATCAGGTGGCTGTACTGGCCGCCGAAGTCCAGGACAATAACCATTTCCTGCTGGTTCTGGACGGACATGGCTGAATGACCTCCCGGTTTTCCTGCCTTTTGATATTACGAGCGATTTTCCCCTTCGCTTAGATCTGTTCTTAACCCCTGCCACTATAAACCTGGCGTTTCAGGATGAGAATATCGCGCAGGTGCCGGTAGCGGCCGTCGTAATCCAGACCGTAACCGACTACAAATTCATCGGGGATGACGAAACCGTTGTAGTCCACCCGCACGTCTACTTTGCGCCGGCTGGGCTTGTCCAGGAGGGTACAAATTTTCAAGCTGGCCGGCCCCCGTGTAAGCAGGTTCTCCCGCAGGTAGTTCAGGGTCAGGCCGGTATCAACGATATCTTCAACTATCAGGACATCCTGTCCTTCGATGTTCTGCTCCAGGTCCTTTAAAATGCGCACTACGCCTGTAGATTCACTGGAAGCACCGTAACTGGAGACGGCCATAAAGTCCAGCCGTACCGGGATGCTCAGGCAGCGTACCAGGTCGGCCATAAAAATGACCGCTCCCTTTAATATGCCGACCACCAGTAACTCCTTCCCGGCATAGTCCCGGGAAATCTGCGCCCCCAGCTCGCGTACCCGCCGTGCTATTTCGTCTTCGGTGATTAAAACTCTTTCCATGTCGTTATACAAAGGAACACCACTCCTGAAAACAAAAAATGCAGCAGCAGTGCTGCGTTCCTTAAAAATTATAAAAGAAAAAAAGAGTAGCGTCAATTATTTGTCGAAAATCATACCGGCGGGTTGATGTTCATCTCCCGGTCAAAATCCCAGAGCTTCAGGCTCACCAGGAACCCCGTTTTATTTCCCGGTTCTTTTCCCTCCAGAACCACCTGTCGAATACGGTGGTTTTCGGGATCTAGCCACAACTTGCAGTAATAGTCCGTATACTTTTGTTCCAGGTAGGAATTCTCCAGGAGGGGGTGACATTCCAGCACCAGCATTTGCCCTTCCTTCAACTTTTCCTTACCCAGATAGTGGACACCCACAACGTCTTTGAACTTTAAAAAACCCAGGGGGTTGAATTCAGCTACAAAAAGTTCCGACTGGGCCAGCCGGTTTCCTTCCAGGGTAAGCCACTTTTTTGTCCACAGGTCCCGCATGTAGGTTTTTCCCCCAACCTGGATGAATTCTACGGGGCTGTTGTACATGGTGCCTTTGAGGTGTATGCGGTCGGGGGCCTGCCGTTCCCCTTCCACCTGGCTCAGTAAACCGTCCTGTCCCAGTCTGGCTTCCACCTGATAACGGAAACTTTTGCTGGTAGCCGTTTTTTCCAGTGCTTCTGCCAGCAGCTGTTCGGGAGCTACCTGTGGCTCGGGGGCCATTCTGCCTGACAATCCCCAGAGAGCCAGGAGGATAAAGAGCAGGCCCAGGATGGCAAGCAGGTATTTCTTGCGTAGAATCAACCAGTGGGGCCCGCGCATTGTTTCCATGACCTTTCCCTCCTTCCTGCCTGTGAAAACAATATGTCCCTGCGAGGGAAAATATGACCATTAAGTGAAATTTGTGGCCGTTCCGGGGAGACTTCGGGAAATAGATCTTTTCACCCTGTTTCCTGCGGGGTATAATGGCAAAGGTAAGGTTGGAAAGTATCTTGGCGACAGGAGAGGTTTGGTGTGGAAATCAGGGAAATGCAGCAGGAAGTGGACCGGTGGATCAGCCAGTTTGAAGAGGGTTACTGGCACCCGCTGGCCATGCTGGCCCGCCTGACTGAAGAGGTGGGTGAACTGGCACGGGAAGTCAATCATCTCTACGGCCAGAAACCCAAAAAACCAGGGGAACCCCCGGGGGATCTGGCCCTGGAACTGGCAGATGTGCTTTTCATTATCGTTTGTTATGCCAATTCCCTGGGCATTGACCTGGAAGAGGCTTTTTGCCGCATGATGCAAAAATACCGGCAGCGCGACAGTGACCGCTGGACGAGGAAAAAGAGTGAGAGCGAGGAGTGTGAAGAGATTGGCTGAAATCAAACCCTTCAGGGGACTGCGTTACGCCGACGGTGTGGGGCCCCTGGCCGACCTGGTGACCCCGCCCTACGACGTCATCGATGCAAAAGCCCAGGACGACTACTACCAGCGCCACCCTTACAATATCATCCGCCTGGAATACGGTAAGGTCTATCCCGGGGACGACGAAAGCAACAACCGCTACACCCGGGCGGCAGCCGATTTTAACGCCTGGCGTGAGGCGGGAGTGCTCGTGCCGGAAAAATCCCCGGCCCTGTATCTTTACGAGCAGGAGTTTAGCGTTGGCGGGAAACGCCTGGTGCGTAGCGGAATGACCTGTGCAGTCAAGCTCGAGCCTTACGAGAAGGGTGTGGTCCTTCCCCACGAGGAGACCCTGCCCAGGCACAAGGCCGACCGCCTGGCGCTGATGCGGGCCTGCCGGGCCAATTTCAGCCCTATCTTTGGCCTTTATGCCGATGCGGAAATGACCGTGGACAACCTTTTGCGGTCGCAAGCCGGCCGGTCGCCGGACCTGGAATTTACCGGTGAAAACGGGCATGGCCACCGGCTGTGGGTGGTCACGGACCCCGGCGTCATCAAGCAGGTACAGCAGGCCATGGCCGACAGGCGCATTTTCATTGCCGACGGCCACCACCGCTACGAAACGGCCCTGGCATACAGCCGGGAAAGGCGGCAGGAGGAGGGCAACCCCGCCGAACCGGGACCTTATGATTATGTGATGATGACCCTGGTCAACCTGTACGATCCAGGCCTGGTGGTACTGCCGACCCACCGCCTGGTTCGTAACGTCGAGGGTCTGGTTGTGGATGAATTTCTGGATAAGATACGGGAGCATTTTGAGATAGAGGCCTTCCCTCTTGCTCCCGACTACGGCAACTTTGACGGTTTCATCAGAGAGCTGGCGAGACATGGAGGGTTTACGGAAAGTGACCGGCCCGGTGCGGGGGACCTTTCCCACCGCCATTCCTTCGGCCTGTACTGCGGTGGTGGACACCTGTATCTCCTGACCCTGCGGGATGAAGGGGCATTATCCCGCCTGATGCCCGAAGGCCATTCAACCGCCTGGCAGAGACTGGACGTTTCAGTGCTGCACCACCTGATCCTGGACCGCCTTTTGGGTATCGGCGGTGCAGAGCGGGCCCGGGAGAGCCACCTCACCTACACCAGGGAGGAAGCGGGAGCACTGAAAGCTGTAGACGAAGGCGAATACCGGCTTGCCTTCTTCCTCAACCCCACTCTTGTGGAGGAGGTCACTGCGGTGGCTGCCAGCGGCGAAAAAATGCCCCAGAAATCCACTTTCTTTTACCCCAAGCTGATTACGGGCCTGGTCATCAACCCGCTTTTTAATATTTAATGATAAACTGGTTGGCGGCGGTCGTCCTCCTTGGACCGGAGGAACGTCCGCCGCCGTTGTTGTGCGGAAGTTTATCTCCCCAGGGCTTTTAAAAGACGCAGCATCACCGAGGCGGCCTCGGCCCTGGTGGCCGGGTTCCACGGCCGGAAAGTGCCGTCGGGGTATCCCCCCATAACCCCTCTGGCAACTGTCACGCCAACCGGCTTTACTCCCCATTCCGGTATCCGCGCGGCATCGTTGAACTTGATGTCTGCGGGGGGTACCCGGCCAGGTTCAGGCTCTATCACTTGCGTGAGCAGACTCGCAAGCTCTGTCCTGCTGATTGCCTTATTCCCCTCAACGGCGGGGTTTTTACTTTTTGCCGGCGTAAATCCTGTAGGGTCTTTTTCCAGGCCTGCTTCCATTGCGTCGAGGGTCAGGGCGGGAATGTTCCGCTGCCGGGGACCATACTGCAGCCTCAAAACCCTGACCAGAAGAGCCGTGAGCTCCACCCGGGTTATCCCGTTGTTGGGCCTGAAAGTGCCGTCGGGATAGCCGCGCACGATTCCCATTTCCGCCAGTTCGGCAACAGTTTTTTCCGCCCAGTGACCGCCCAGGTCCTTGAAGATCGACCCTTCCGCGGGGACCTTCATCTTCATGTTCATACCGTTTGGTTCGAGGTCCGCAGTACCGGTCTCCACATCTTTAACCGCTACATCAGAAGGAGAGTCATAAATATCAGTACCGCCGGAGATTTCGCCATGGGTCCCGCTTTCAGGTCCGGCGGGTTCATCCACCCCGCCGGAAGGTGCTATATCATTCACACCTGCTTTATTTTCCGTCCCGGTATAAGGATCTGCGGGTCCTCCACCGGAAGAGGTGTCAGTGGTTCCTTTATCAGGAACCCCGTTACCGGGGGCAGACCCGGTGGTGAAACTGAAGCTGCAGTCTTCTGAAAGTATTTTTTTGTCCAGATCATTTAGTGAGCCTGCGGGAATAAAGAGAGTGTATGTAAGGCCGTACTCCAGGTTGGATTCCGGGTCGATGGTAAGGATGGTTTCCTCTATGTGGTAGGTAAAAGAAACAACGCTGGCCGGGTCATCCCGTCTGTAAAGCTTTATTCCCCCAGTTGTGTTCGATGCCAGGACCACTTTGTTGAACATCATGGTGATGGTTTTATCCGGGGGGACATCCAGAGCACCGTCTGCCGGATCCGTGGAAACAACCACAAGGGGGGGTGTTTCCTGTACGGGCGGTGGAACCGTCGTGAAGTTCCAGGCCGTCTTTTCAGTGATCCCGGCATAATCGTTACCGGCAAGGTCTGCAAAGGCTCCGGGTTCAACCAGAACATAGTACCGGGTTTCGCAGTCCAGGCTGCTGTCCGGATTGATACTCACACTGTTGTTGTCAATCACGACCCCGGGACCGGTTGCCGGGATCTCCTCTACTGTCGAATCATCGGACTGCTTCTTGATGGTGATCTTTTTGCCTTCCCTGGCAACCACATTTTCACTGAAAGTCAGCGCAAGGTTCGCATCTACCGGAACTTCCGGGGTCCCGTTTTCCGGTTTGTATTCGATGACCGCCGGCGGGGTGGTATCCTGGCCTATGGCAAGCAGTTCACCTTCTCCGGGAGAACAGGTCCACACAAGGACTGTATTGTTACCGCAGAGCACCGGTGAGCCACAACCGGTCCCCCCGGTCCCGGGGTTGTATTCCCATTTCAAATTGCCGCCGGGGTCGAGAGCGTAAAGGGCAGGTCCACGGAAAATGAATATGGTCCCGTCATTACCGACAGCCGGAGAGGTTACGGGAGCTCCGGTCGCTGTCTCATAAGACCATCGCTGGCTCCCGCTCGCAGGATCAATAGCAAACAGCTTTCCGTTCAAATCGCAAACGTAAACCGTCCCGTCAGGGCCGACGGCCGCCGGCCCCGTGGCGCCTGAGGCGGTGAAAGTCCATTTCAAGCCCCAGGTACGGGTATAAACAGCATAAACTGTCGAGCTATTTTTCAAACAGCAGTACACCACGCTTCCATCAGGGCTCACGGCGGGCGTAATTTCTTCAACGCTTCCAGACACGGGGGGATTGGGTAAAAGGTAAGACCACATGGCAGACCCGTTGGCGGTGGAAAGAGCATAAGTACGCCCGAGTGAAGTTACAAACAGCACCAGGTTGTTGGCCACTGCTGGAGAGCAATGATTCTCATGCCGGTAGGGCAATCCCCGGTAAAGCCAGGCCGTTTCCCCGGATAACTTTACTTTCCAGACTCCGTAAAGCAAGGGGACATAAATCCCGTCACTGCCAACGGTGGGGCTGGCTGTTATGGGAAGGTCCGCGCCTGCGTACTGCGGGCTGCGCAGTGACCACAGGGGCGTGCCATCTACAGCATTGAGGCAGGATAACGCGAAAACAGTTCCGGACCCGTCAGACTTCCCATAAGTGATGTAAACCACGCTGGAACCAGCAGCGGGGCTCCCGATAACCGGATAACCCGGTGAAGTAGCCCATTTCACACGGCCGCTGTCGCGATCCAGGGCGTATACCGCTCCTGCGGTGGTGCCGGCGTACATGGTCCCGTCCGGCCCGGACACCGGGTCACCGCTGAAGGTACCGGTGGGTGTCTTGAACCGCCACTGGACTTGGGGTGCGGCGGCCGGCCCGCTTACCGCGGCCCGCCGGTCCTTCAAGGGATTTGCTCCACTTACCGGCCAGGGTGACTCACCGGCCATGAGCGTGGTTGCAGGCAACATAACGACCAGTAATACTACCAGTACGATTGAGATTGGCGAAAGAACTTTTTTTATCTTACCTTTCTGTGGCAATATTTTTTCTCATCCTTCTGCGACCGGAAAATGAAATCGGATACCGGCAGGAGCGCTGTTCCTGTCTTTAAAATTCCCATCTGAAATCGGCCACGCCCGCCGTCCGTATGGCCTCGTGCATGACCCGGCAAATGCGGTCGAGCCCTTCGGGTGTTCTCGCTTCACACCGGGCTACCAGCACCGGCTGGGTGTTGGAAGCCCGTACCAGGCCCCAACCGTCGGGGAAGAGGACCCTCACCCCATCAACGTCGATCACCGGGTAAGTGTTACGGAAGTGCTCTGTGACGCGGGACACGGCGGCGAACTTCTCCTCATCCGGGCAGGGTATGCGGGTTTCAGCCGTGGCGTGGTACACGGGGACGTCCGCCAGCAGCGAAGATAGCGGTTTACCGGTGTGAGAGAGGATGCGCAGGAGCCGCCCCGTGGCGTAAAAGGCGTCGTCGAACCCGAAATATTCGTCGGCGAAGAACATGTGGCCGGACATCTCTCCGGTGAAGACCGCGCCAATCTCCTTCATCCTGGCCTTGATCAGGGAATGGCCCGTCCGGTAAAACAGGGGCTTTCCGCCGAGGCGCACGATCTCATCGACCAGCGCCTGGGAGCATTTCACCTCCACGATGCAGGTAACCCCCGGGTGACGCGGGAGGATCTCCCGCCAGAAAAGGATCATCAGCCGGTCGCCCCAGATGACGTTGCCCTTTTCGTCCACCACGCCGACCCGGTCGGCATCACCATCGTATCCCACTCCAAGGTCGCACCCCTCTTCCACAACCGCCCGCCGCAGCTCGGCCAGGTTCTTCGTTTTGACCGGGTCGGGTTCATGGTGAGGGAAGCTGCCGTCGGACGTACAGTAGAGTGGTACCACTTCGCACCCCCAGCCGCGCAGCACTTCTTCGGCAAACAGGGCTGCCGTACCATTCCCGCAGTCCACGGCCACTTTCAGGCGGCGCGGGCCGGGGTGGATCTTCTCGCGCAGCACCTCCAGGTAAGGGCGCACCACATCGACCTCCCGGACCCGGCCCCTTCCGGTCGGGAAGGACCCCGCGAGCACAAGCTCCCGTATGCGCTGTATTTCCTCCCCGTAAATTGTGCTCCCGTTGGCAACAACCTTGAACCCGTTTTCATCCGGCGGATTGTGGCTTCCGGTGATCATTACGCCGTTTCCCGGCCCGGGATGGGTGCACCCGAAATAGAGCATGGGCGTTACTACCTCGCCCGCGTCCCACACTTCGCAACCGGTGGCCACCAGGCCCGCCACCAGGGCGTCCCGCAGGCGCGGGGAACTGATGCGGTTGTCCCGTCCCACCAGGACGCGACGGCCGCCGTTTTTTAAAAAATAGGAGCCAAGAGCCCTGCCCAGGGTAAAGACCACTTCCCCTGTGAGGTCTTGATCCGCCACGCCCCTGATGTCGTACATGCGGAAAATGTGTGGATTAAACGGCATGTGCAGTACCACCACCTGGCAGCTTATTCTGTGGAGTTACTTCTACTTCTCCTGATAGTGAGCATTCTCGAAAAATTCAGCCGGCCCTGCAGCAGTATGTGTCTGCTACCCGGCCAATCAGTGCCCCTGGTTGCCCGGTGCTGCTTCGCGCTGACCGCTCACCAGGGCATGGATCGCTGCGCGCTTTTCCGGGTCCACCTCGCTTTGCCCCCGGGCCGCCTCACCCCCCAGGATGACGGGTATGGTCTGCAGCAAGATCTTCAGATCCAGGAGCAGGGAATAGTTCCGGATGTAGTAAAGATCGTAGCGGAGCTTGTCCGCCGCGGAAGTGGTATACTTGCCGTGGACCTGGGCCAGACCGGTAAGCCCGGGTTTTACCAGGTGGCGGTAGTGATAATCGGGTATTTCGCTCGCAAACTGTTTAACGAAGAAAGGACGTTCGGGCCGGGGACCTACCAGGCTCATATCCCCCTTCAGCACATTGAAAAGCTGCGGCAACTCATCCAATCTGGTGGCTCTCAAAATGCGGCCAACCGGCGTGATACGCGGGTCTTTCTCTCCTGCCAGTACCGGTCCGGTCTGTTTTTCCGCATCCCGGATCATGGTGCGAAACTTGTAGACCCGAAAAGTCTTGCCCCGGAAACCCGTTCGCTCCTGGGTGTAAAAGACGGGGCCGGGAGAAGTGAGGGCTATGGCCAGGACACAAAGGGCCATTACCGGAGCCGCCAAAATCAAACCCAGACCCGCCACCACCACATCCATCGCGCGCTTGGCCACCCGCTGCGGCCAGCTGAGGCTGATGTCCTGCACTTCCACCACCGGCAGGTCGTCCAGCTGGGTCAAGCTGGCCCGGATAAGCAAGATGTCGTACAGATCAGGCACCAGGAAGACCTCCCGGCGGGCCTTGAGGCAGGCACCGACCACTCCGGCCTTGTCCTCCCTGGAGAGAGAGGGCACCACCAGCACGGCATCCACCGCGGGCAGCCATTTCTTTAATTCCCCCAGTTCCCCCGGCGCCAGCACCCTGCGTACCCTGAACCACCCCCGGGGCAGTTCCAGCACCTTGCCCAGGATTTCTGCGGCTTCCTCCGGCGGCCCCACCACCAGCAGCTCACGCCGGCCGTAAAGCCGGCGCTCGAGATGCCAGAACAAGCAGCGCCACAGGCAGATCAGCCCCGCCTGGATGAACGGCGCCAGCAGCAAAACGCTACGGGGAAAGGCAAAACCCCGCAGCCAGAAGGTGAGGGCCATGGCGGCCACAGCCACGCCCGCCACACCGGTTAAAGCCGCACGCAGCACGGGCATGAAACCGTTGTAACTCCTCTGGTACAGCCCCAGGGTACCAAAGATCACCCACGTAACTGCCCCGATGCCCGGAAGCGCCCGCAGAAAAGCCTGCCAGTTTTCCGGCGGCAGTACGCCGGCGAAGCGCAGGATAAAAGCCAGGTAATAACCGCCCAGAACCCCCAGAGCATCACCGAGCGCCAGAAGCCATGGGAAAAGTGGTTTTAAAAGACGCAGGAATTTTTTCATAGGAGAAACTTCCAGTGAAAATTATGGTTCTGCTTTTTGCTTATTGACTTACTTCGACGGTTGGAGCATTTTTCCTTCACCAGGGTGCCGGATCATTTCTTCGTAGAGTGCCGTATAGCTTTCTACCATCCGTTCCACCGGAAACCTTTCCCGGGCCAGCCGCCCGGCTTTTTGCCCCATCTCCCGGCGGAGCCGTGCA
>NZ_JBNATZ010000003.1:25019-32224 GCF_049701015.1 Desulfofundulus sp. | reverse complement strand
CATTATAGTGCCGCTCCCACGCTTTCCGCAGTACACCGGGCCGTAAAAGAATGTGTAAACGGTCTGGTGGTGGTGGGCAGGCCGTGTCAGGTACTGGCCCTCAGGAAAATGCAGGGGCTCAAAGGTACAACCGGTTACCTTCCGGACGGGGATAAAGTTGAATTTATCATCGGGTTGTTCTGTTTCTGGTCTCTGGAGACTGGAATATACGATTTGCTTAACCGGAAAGCGGGCAGTCACATTTTAAAGGTCGAAATTTCTCAGAACTTTTTAACAATAATTCAGGAATCGGGGTCCACGGATATACCCCTTGACGAAGTGCGGCCGTTTATTCGCCCGGCCTGCCAGCTATGTTTCGACCCTACGTCCGAGTTTGCCGATGTATCGGTGGGTTCCACCGAGTATGACTCCCGCTGGAATACCTTGATTGTTAGAACTGCCAGGGGTAAAGAAATTGTGGACGCGGCACGCGCCGGGGGAATTATTGAAACCAGGGCCTACCCTGAGGAGCGATTACCGTTGCTTTACCGGGCCGTCCGCAACAAAAAGCTGAGGGTGCTCCACGCCCTTGAGCTCGGGCAGGGTGCGGGTTATTTACAGTTGTCCGATCAGTACCGGGCAGGACTCGAGCAGGAAAGGGGGATAAACCTGTGAGTTTTCTCAGTTTACTGGTCAACCAGCCCGGGCGCAGCGTGCTGATGACGGGCAACGAAGCGGTGGCCAGGGGTGCCATCGAGGCCGGTATCGGTTACGCTTCCTCATACCCTGGTTCGCCTACCGCTGAAATCCTGGGGAACCTGGGACGACTGGCCAGAGATTATAATTTTTATGCCGAATGGTCGGTTAACGAGAAAGTGGCCCTGGAAGGGGCGGCTGCGGCATCTTTTGCCGGACTGCGGTCCATGTGCATCATGAAGCCCAACGGTGTGAATGTGGCCCTGGATACCCTGGCCAGCATATCACAGTCAGGCATCAAGGCCGGCTTGGTGCTGGTGGTGGGGGACGACCCCGGCGGGCATTCCAGTACCAACGAGGAGGACTCCCGGTACCTGGGAAAGCTGGCGCATATTCCCATCCTTGAACCCGCCACTCCTCAGGAAGCCAAAGATATGACCCTGGCGGCATTTGAACTGTCGGAAAAAATCAAGCTCCCGGTGCTGTTGCGCTGTGTGACCAGGATTTGCCACGCCAGCGGCAACGTCACCATCGGTGAACTTGCCGGTGGGAACGGGAAGCCGGAAATTGGCCAGAACGAGAGATTTGTTACTGTGGTTTTCCTTCACGCCCTGCAGGAAGCCAAGTTGAACCAGGTGCGGCAGATAGCCGATGCGTGGCCGTTTAACCGCTACCTGGGTCCTGAAAATGCCAGAACCCTGGTGGTCACAACGGGGGTAAGTTTCATGTACGCCAGGGAAGCGGTTAAAGAACTGGGGCTCGAGGGGGAAGTCGGCATCTTTAAACTGGGCATCAGCTGGCCTCTACCGGAAAAAACCCTGCTTGGGCATTTGAAAGCGGCCGATAACGTGCTCTTTTTTGAAGAAGTTGAACCCTTTATCGAGGAAAACGTGATGTACCTGGCAGCCCAGCACATTGCGGACCTGTATCCTCTGCGTTTCTTTGGTCAAAAATCCGGTCATGTGTCCGGACCCTCCGGCCCGGGTATCGGGGAAATGAACCCGGAAACCGTCATCAAGGTCCTGGCCTCTATATGCGGCGTAAACTACAACCCGCCTCCGGTTTGCGATGAATCCGTAAAAAATTTGGTTCCCGGAATACCTCAGCGGGACCTGGCTTTCTGTGCCGGCTGCCCCCACCGGGCCGCATTCTGGGCGGTTAAGTCGGCTTTGGCTCTGGACGGGCGCAACGGTATCGTGCTGGGTGATATCGGCTGCTACACCATGGGACTCGGCCGTACGGGGTTCAACCTGCTGCAAACTGTCCACGCCATGGGTTCGGGTGTGGGTGTGGCCTGCGGCCTGGGCAAGCTGGCGGAATACGGATTTAAGCAGCCCGTGGTGGCTGTGGTGGGGGATTCCACCTTTTACCATGCGGCCATCCCCGCCCTGGTCAATGCCCGCTACAACAAATCAGATTTCCTGCTGATCGTGCTGGATAACGAAACCACGGCCATGACCGGCCACCAGCCGCACCCCGGCTTGGGCAAAAATGCAATGGGTGAGGAAGTGGTGCGCATATCCGTGGAGTCTGTGGTGGAAGGGTTGGGTATCCCCGTATCGGTGCATGATCCGTACGATGTAGAAGGAACAACGGAGGTTGTTTTCAACCTGCTGCAAACTGAGGGTACCAAAGTGCTGGTACTGCGCCGTGCCTGTGCGCTGATAGCGGCCAGAGGGGCAAGAAAGCCCGCAGTTTATGTGGACCAGGATTTGTGCATTGGCGATAGCTGCGGCTGCAACCGTTTTTGTAATAAAACATTTTCCTGTCCGGCCAATATATGGGATGTCAAAAAGAATAAGGCGATGATTGACGAGGTCGTTTGCAACCGGTGCCAGGTGTGCGTGAGTCTGTGTCCCCGCGGGGCGATCAAGGTGGAAGGTGGGGAGAACATTGGCTGAAACGAGTGTTCACAATATTATTGTTACGGGCGTCGGTGGGCAGGGCAACGTTCTGGCCTCCCAGATCATTGCCACAGCTGCGGTAGAGAGCGGTTATTTTGTTTCCGTGGGGGAAACTTTCGGCGCTTCCCAGCGGGGCGGGTCGGTGATGAGCCACATCAGGATTTCCCGGGAGGAGGCCTGCGGGCCGCTTATTCCCAGGTATAAGGCCACCATGATTATCGGCTTTGAGCCCCTGGAAACGCTGCGAACGCTGATCTCTTACGGGAGCAAAGAGACAGGTGTGATCATGAACCTTCGTCCCAATTATCCCCTGAGCGTGCTGGTTGGTGAAGACACTTATCCTGAGATCGAAAAAATCAAGCAGGCAATTGCCGCCAACTCCCGGTACCTGGTGGCACTGGAAGCTACGGAACTGGCCGTGGCTGCAGGCGTGCCGGTGGGCACCAACATGGTGATGACCGGGGTCTTCGCTGGAACCGGTGTGTTGCCTGTTCCTCCGGAAACTTACGAGGCAGTCGTGGCCGGGCTTTTCAGCGGGAAGTTGCTGGAATTAAACCTTGCGGCCTTCAGGGCGGGACTGGGAGCAATCAGGGAATATAAAAGCCGGGCGGGTGGTGCCGTTAAAGCGTTCGTTGCTGAAAAGGCCCCGGGTTGCCTTTGTCCGGAAAGCTGATAGAAGCTACCGGAATCATTGCCAGTTGACAGGAGGTGTTACCTATATCCGGCTTGTTGAAGGATTTAAGGTCACTGTTGGACCACAGCAGAGTCCTGGGAGATATTGAGGACCTGCTGGCCTACGCCAATGATGCTACTCACAGGCAGGTTGTCCCCTCCGCCGTCGTTATACCTGAAAGTGTTGCGGAAGTGGCCGCCGTGTTGCGTTACGCCAATGAACGCCGGGTACCGGTGGTTCCCAGAGGGGCCGGCAGCAGCCTGGCCGGCGGCGCCACGCCATCCCCGGGCAGTATTGTGCTGGACCTGAAACGGATGAACAGGATTATTGAAGTTGATGCCAAAAATCTTACGGCTGTTGTCGAATGTGGGGTGGTCACGCAAAGGTTCCAGGAAACCGTGGAATCAATGGGGCTCTTTTACCCTCCGGACCCCCAGAGCATGTCCATCTGCACCATGGGCGCGAACGTGGCCACCCGTGCGGGAGGGCCCAGGGGAGTTAAGTACGGTACCACTAAAGATTATGTGCTCGGTGTTCAGGCGGTTTTACCGGACGGCACGGTTATCAACTACGGTGGTAAGTCCGTGAAAATGTCTTCTGGTTACGACCTGGCCAGGATATTTACGGGTTCGGAGGGGACCCTGGGTGTGATTACCAGGGTAATGGTGAAACTCCTTGCCCTGCCTCCCTGCCGGCGCACCATGGTTGCCGTATTCCCCGAACTGGACCCGGCTGCAGAGGCTGTAGCAGCTATTATTGCGGAAGGGGGCAGCCCCTCCTGTCTGGAAATGTTGAGTCAGGGTTCAGTCAATTGTATTGAGAATTACATCCCCCTGGGACTCCCCCGGGATGTTGAGGCATTCCTGCTGATCGAGGTCGACGGTCATCCTGCCAAGGTGGAGGAGGACTGTGCATTAATCACCAGGGTTTGCCAGCGGTATGGGGCCCGGGAAGTCAGGATCGCGCGGACCGAAGCTGAAGCGGAAAGGATCTGGCTGGCCAGGCGGGCTCTTTTCCCGGCGGTGGCCCATATGGCTCCCAACGTCTTGATTGAAGATGCTACCGTTCCAAGGACCCGGGTGCCGGAGATGGTCCGTGCTATCAACCTGATTGCAGAGCGCAACCAGGTTACAATCGGGGTTTCAGGACACGTGGGGGACGGCAACCTGCACCCGGGCATTATGGCCGATAAGCGGAACCCGGAGCTCATGGAACGGGTGGAACGGGCCATGGCGGAAATCGCCCGGGAAGCCCTGAGACTTTCAGGTACCCTTTCCGGCGAACACGGCATTGGCACTGTTAAAGCTCCTTTCCTGGAGTGGGAGTTCGGGCCGGAGGGCGTGGCATTGATGCGCCGGATTAAAAAGGCTTTCGACCCCAACGGTATAATGAATCCAGGGAAAATCTGGCCGGGAAATGGCGGTGATGCTGTTGTATAAACTAGAAGACTACATAAAAGAAATCAACCGCTGCCTGCAATGCAACTTTTGTCTGGCAACCTGTCCAGTCTACAAAGAGGATATGGTTGAGTCCAGCGTGGCCAGGGGACGGCTCAACCTGATCAACGCGGCCATGGTGGAAAAGTCGATTCCGTTGAGTGACAGGGTCAGGGAGCTGGTTAACCGCTGCTTGCTATGCACCAGCTGCATGCAGGGTTGCCCCAGCGGCATACCGGTGGACGACATCATCATCGCTGCCAGGCAACAGCTGTTCAATAAATTCGGCTCCGGTCTGGTAGAAAAGTTTGTTTTCCGGCAGGTACTCAACCAGCGGTCTGCAGGTACCCTGGCCACCCGTGCTGTTTCGTTATTAAGAAAATTCAACTTGTTTCCCGGGTCGGTTCCACCGCTCGCCAGCCCTCCTTTTGAGCAGCGGATTTCCGGTACCGTAAGACCTTCCGGTGTGGCCAGAGCCCGGGTGGCTTACTTTATCGGTTGTGGAACGAACTTCCTGTATCCGGATACCGGTGAGGCTGTGGTCAAGGTGCTGGTCGAGAACGGGGTTGAAGTGGTGATTCCGCCGAACCAGAACTGCTGCGGTATACCGGCACTGGCCCACGGGGACCAGCAGGCCGCCCTGGAAGCCATTCGCGGCAATGCTGAAATCTTCGCTTCTCTGGACGTGGACGCGGTGATCACTGATTGCACTTCCTGCGGGTATATGCTCAAGGTTAAAGCAGCTAAAGTTTTACCGCCGGATGACCCCTGCCGTTCGCAGGTGGTAGCGTTGGCCGGCAAGGTATTGGAAGTAACGGATTATCTTACCGGGTTGGGGTTGGAGAAAACTCCCCGGCTACAGTCGTCCAGAGTAACTTACCATGTTCCCTGTCACCGGGCCTGGAGCCAGGGGTTGTCTGATGCTCCACGCAAGCTGTTAGCCCTGATCCCCGGAATCAGGCTGGTGGAAATGCAAAACCCCCTGGGGTGCTGTGGCGCCGGCGGTACTACATTTATCACTCACTCCGGGCTCAGTGAAAGGATCCGGCTGCGGAAACTTGAGGATATACTGGGTACAGGAGCTGAGATCGTGGTGACCCAGTGTCCGGCGTGCCGTTATTACCTGAACGAAGGGTTGAAAGAAAAGGGCGGGATCCGGGTTCTGCACCCGATGTCAGTCCTGGCGGGGAGTTACTGAGCTTAATGTTTACAATTGGCATGTTCAATTATATTAATGGCAAATAGTGCTGCAAGATTCAAACCATTACTTGTGGTAAGTTAAAGAACACCAGAAACAAGTTATTCTGTTAAATACTTGAACGGCTTTGTTAAGAATAATAACAGATTTAATAAAGTACGGGTTAATATTGTTACATCACTGATTTTTGGGGATTCAATAAAAACGGTGCCTGCCGGTTTTTATTTGAAATCTTGTGAACTCTGGCATCATTATTGCGTGCTGCTGAATGCTGAAGGGTGAGAAAGGCGATTAAGTGTAAATGGATTGGTAAGTGCTAATTAGCGAGTCGGACGGGTACCATCCAGCACATAAAATACTTAAATTTCAAAATATTCCCGGAAGAGGGGGTGAAGATTTTGGGCGGCAGGTTTCTTTCACTGGTCCCGGGTTATACTTAGAAACCCCATGTCTTATTCGAATTAATGTAAATTATGGTAAAAAAGCTTGAGGAGGAGTGTAATCTTGAAAAAGCAAGAAGCGCCGGGGCTTCCCTGGAGTGCAAAAATAGTTATGGGCCTTCTGATCGTGGCTATAGTGCTCGTAGCCTTTGTTATTTTCGAAAAATTTAAGATTCCAAGCTGGCCCGCCTATGTAGCCATGATTCTTTTCTTCATTGTACACGAAGACGTGGCCATGGTACCAAATATAATTGTTGGCGGTGCATTCGGAATATTCTGTTACTTCCTGCTGGGTCTTTTTGTCAAAGCAACGGCTATGTCGATGGGTGGCATATTCCTCCCCATACTGATATTCGTAGGCGTTTTTGTTTTTCTGATTGTTCTTTTAACCGATATCCTCCCGTATCTGTTCAACAGTTTTGCTTTTCTTTACTTCACAACATCTACTGTCGCTGCCACAGGTGCACACTCACCGATGATGTGGGTAACGTGGCTTGGCTGTGAAATTATCGGCGGACTCTTACTGATTGCAGGTGTTATCGGATCTCTCAGGGTTGTAGGGAGTATGGTTAAATCCACGGTCAAGTCACAGACGTCAAATCCCCCGATAGAGTAAAGCTCGAGCTACCTGTTCTGGTAATGTATCGACTTGAGTTGCACTAAAATTACCAACCATCCGGGCAATCCATATTATTCCTGAACCGGAAATTGGGGTTGCCCGGTTGTTTCTAAATTTATCTAATTTGAAACGAGGGTGATCAAAATGATGGAATATCCTCTTACCATAAGAAGTATACTTTACCGCGCTAAAACCATCTTCCCCATAGACGTCCCGGAGGAATTCTTTTGCTCTTGGCGCGCGGCCATCATCTCTTTAAC
>NZ_JBNATZ010000003.1:0-25009 GCF_049701015.1 Desulfofundulus sp. | reverse complement strand
CAGGGATATTCAGGTATACCTATGGCGATATGTATAAAAGGGTTTGTAAACTGGCGCATGTCTTGAAAAAAATGGGCATTCAGCAAGGAGACAGGGTCGCTTCTTTTGCCTGGAACAACCACCGTCACCTGGAGTTGTATTTTGCCGTGCCCTGTTATGGCGCTGTGTTGAATACCGTAAACATTCGTTTGTTCCGGGATCACCTTATTCACTGCATCAATTTTGCCGAAAATAAAGTTATGTTTATCGATGAAGATCTTGTCCCTGTGATTGAAGACATCCAGGGGGAACTCCATACTGTTCAAGCCTATGTGATTATGACCGATAAAGCAGTGTTGCCCCGGACCACCCTGTACCCGGTATATTCCTATGAAGAATTGATCAAAAACGAGCCTGACGAATATGACTTCCCTTACCTGGATGAATGGTCTCCCGCCATCATGGCTTATACCACCGCGACCACTGGCTTCCCGAAAGGTGTCGTTTATACCCACCGGGGCCTTTATGTCCACACTCTGTCTATTTTAGTGGGTGAATACGCGGCACGTGAAAGGGACGTTTGTATGCCCATTGTGCCCATGTTTCACGTTAACGCCTGGTGCAGGCCGTTTGCGGATACGCTGGTGGGGGCCAAACAGGTCTTGCCGGGGAGCAGACCGACTCCCAAAGATTTCTGCGAATTAATTCATCAGGAAAGAGTTACCTACAGTGCGGGTGTACCGACCATCTGGATGGGTATTCTGAATCACGTGCTGGAGAACCCGGGCAAGTATGATTTCAGCTGTGTGAGATGTTTTATTTCAGGCGGAGCTCCTATGCCGGCCAAGCTTACAGAAGATTATGAAAAGAAACTGGGGATCACCCTTTATCAGGGTTACGGGCAGACGGAAACCACACCTGTAACGCTGCTGTGCTTCCCCAAGAGCTATTTGGAAAATCTGCCTGAACCGGACAAATACATTCTGAGGACGAAAACCGGCCTGTTGATGCCCGGGCTGGAAATGAGGGTGGTCAATGAGAAAGGCGAAGAGGTCAAGCATGATGGAAAGGAAATGGGGGAACTGCTCTTAAAAGGTCCCTGGGTAATAAAGGAGTACTACAAGGATCCTGAAAAGACCAGGGAAGCGTTCGTGGACGGCTGGTTCAGGACGGGCGACATCGTTACCGTTGATGAAGAGGGTTACGTACAGGTAGTCGACCGGACCAAAGATTTAATTAAGAGCGGCGGCGAGTGGATCTCCTCGGTGGACCTGGAGAACCACCTGATGGGGCACCCTGCCGTGGCGGAGGCGGCTGTAATCGCCATACCCCATGAAAAATGGCAGGAAAGGCCGCTGGCGTGCGTGGTGCTGAAACCGGAAGCCAGGGGCAAAGTGAGCAAGGAAGAGTTGAAGGAATTTTTGCAGGGGAAAGTCGCCCGCTGGTGGTTGCCCGACGACATTGTTTTTATTGATGAGATCCCCAAGACCAGCGTTGGTAAATTTTCTAAACGGGTTTTAAGACAGCTCTATCAGGAGGGGAAATTACAATAAATCTCTCGCCTTTTTCTAAAAGAGCCGGTATTAAATAGCATTCCAGTACCGATTTATAGTAAATGCCCTGGTCCTGACAGCAGCAGGACCAGGGCATCAGCTCTCAGGCCCATATTTTTTGAAGGCGTGTGAGTACCGCTTCGGCACTACCGACTATTTCTTCTATGACCTCCTTTACTGTTTTTATTTCGTTAATAAGGCCAACGCACTGGCCCATGGCAAAGGTGCCTCCTTCGATGTCCCCTTCAAACAGTGCGCGGCGGCCCACCCTGCCGCTGATCACAGTTAACAATTCCTCCAGGCTGGCACCGCGCGTTTCCATTTCC
This sequence comes from Desulfofundulus sp., assembly GCF_049701015.1. NCBI lineage: Bacteria > Bacillati > Bacillota > Clostridia > Eubacteriales > Peptococcaceae > Desulfofundulus > Desulfofundulus sp. The sequence goes on along the minus strand of NZ_JBNATZ010000003.1, from coordinate 23,151 downwards.
AGCACTTTTTCCGCGGCGGAGTTCTTGATTACCCGGGCAGCGTTCCGGATAGAGCGCTGAATTATCGTGGTATCCGTTTCCCGGGCCTGAACCATCCATTCCTTGAATTTCGGGTGAGCCGGGCATTCTTTTGTGGCTATAAACCTGGTCCCCATCACTACGCCTTCGGCACCCAGGGCCAGTGCTGCTACAAAACCCCGTGCGTCTGCTATGCCGCCCCCGGCAATAACAGGGATAGATACGCTGTCCACGGCTTTAGGTACCAGTATTAAAGTAGTTACATCGTCCATACCCGGGTGGCCCCCGCACTCAAATCCAACGATAATCACCGCATCCGCTCCTATCCGCTCAGCCTTTTGAGCGAAACGGACCGCAGGTACCTTATGGAGGAGCTTGATCCCCGCCTGTTTCAAGAAGGGGACAAATTCCTCGGGACTCCGTCCCGAAGTTTCCACTACCGGTACCTTTTCTTCAATTACCGCCTCGATGTACGCGGGGGTTTTATCTTTGGGGCCTACTTCGGGCAGCATCGAAATGTTCACACCAAACGGTTTATCAGTCAGTTCCCTGGTTTTACGAATTTCTCTTACCAGGTCCTGCTTGGTCTCGTGCGTGGCGGCCGTTATTACGCCCAGGCCCCCGGCATTGGAAACGGCGGCCGCAAGTTCCGCCCGTGACAGCCACTGCATTCCACCCTGGATAATTGGATACTTGATGCCCAAAAGTTCAGTTATTCTGGTTTTCATAAACCAAATACCTCCCGTTTTTTTGTGATTAAAAATCTTAAATCTTATAAAACCCTGGTTACACGTACTGTTTACTCCCGCAGCACTTATTCCCCACCAAAGGTTTTCCGGACAGCTTCCATAAAATCTCTTGCGTCATGTTGTACGGCGGTGTAAAAATCGGTGTCCAGGTGGCGGTAAAGCATTTCCCTGGTCATTCTAACGGCATGTTCTTTTTTTGAGGCCAGGTTTCTGGCGATTTCCATGGCTGCAGGCATCAGCTCATCATCAGGAACGACCCGGCTAACCAGGCCCATTTCCAGCGCCTCACGTGCCTTGATGGTACGGGCGGTAAGACAAAGTTCCATGGCACGGCCCAGCCCGATAATCCTTGGTAGCATATAGGGGCTGGCGAACTCTGGCACCAACCCCAGGTGCGTAAACCGGAAGCACATTGTGGCACTTTCCGCAGCAATACGGATGTCACACAAAAGCGTAATGGTTATGCCCATGCCTACAGCTGCCCCGTTAATGGCGGCGATGATCGGTTTCTTGAACTCCCGCATCAGGGTGATCTGTTGACTCGCCCCGCCTTCGTTGAGGGAGGACTCAAAGCTGGATACACCTTTACTGAAGGATTTTAAGTCAGTACCCGAGCTGAATGCAGGTGGAGCCCCGGTTAATATGACAACCCTGATGGAGTCGTCATTGTTAACTCTTTTTAAAATCTCCAGATATTCCGTATGCATCTGCCGGTTCCAGGCGTTTCGCACCTCCGGGCGGTTCATGGTGAGTACCAGGATAGAATCCCTGACATCGTACAAAAAGCATTCAAGTTTCACGTGGAACACCCCTCTTTGTTCAAAATCTTAACGCATCTTGTTTTAAAAATGAACCGATGTGCCAGTAAATTCTTGTAATTTGCGAAATAAGGGAAATTGCCCCCCATGTAACAAGCAATAATGCTGCCACCTGTCCCTTTGCAGGGAGAAGATAGCGAACCGCTCTGGCCGTGATCTTGCATTAGACCTGACTGTATTTTTAAAAAACTCTGGGGGTGTTATCTGTGTGCCAAACTTGTGTGCAGCACGGTGACGGTGGCAAGTGGTACTTCAATACCAATAACTATGCACAGAAAATGTACAAACTGCGTAAGAAAGAAGTGCAGCGCAAGGGTGCGGAAGCCAATCCGCAGACCATGGCCGAGGATTTGATCCGGGAAGCGATTGAGGCCAGAGCCTTGAATCCCGCAAACTTCCCCATGTTGAAGAAGAGAGCTGAACAGTTAAGCCTGGCGGTCCATTTTGGCCAGGTGGTTACGCTGCAGGAGGTCCAGGCCATCATGGACATCGCCTACCCCATTGCCAAAATGACCTGTGCCTGCCGGCGGCAGGTGCGGGGCTTGAAGGATAAGGACAACTTTTACTGTATGGGCCTGGGCGTAGGGATGTTTAAGTGGGAGCGCTGGCCGGAAACTTACCGGGGCGGTGTGGAATTTGTAACTCCTCAGGAAGCCAAGGAGTGGCTGGCTGAGATCAACAAAAAGGGCATGGTGCATACTTTCTGGACTTTTGGCACCCCGTACATTGGTGGTATATGCAATTGTGAATACCCGGTCTGTCTCGGGATAAGGAACCGCCTGGATTTCGACATTCACGTCCTGCGCAAAGGGGAGCACTATGCTGTGGTGAACCAGGACTTGTGTTCGGGTTGCGGCCGCTGTGTAGAGCGTTGCCAGTTTGGAGCCGTAAAAATAGAAGTATCCCGTTCCAGGGCTACCATAGATGCGTTAAAATGTTTCGGCTGCGGCCTCTGCCAGACAACTTGCAAGAACAACGCCATTACTCTGGTCGACCGCAATACATCACCTGTTACGGCCAGCGTGTGGTAGGGAGGGATTGGTGCGTGATTATACCGGTCATCAGCATTGACAGGGAGAAATGTGCTTCACCACTGGATTGCGCCGCCTGCCTCAAGTATTGCCCGCAGGCAGTTTTTAAGGCCAGGCCGGGTAGAGTGTATAAATTCCGGGAAACACCGGAGCAGGAATATGTTATAACTGCTCCTTACTGGCCGGCCTGTACCGGTTGCCGTGAATGTGTCCGGAGGTGCCCGGCTGGTGCCATCACGGTTACTTACAGAGAAATAACAGATGGCGGGGAGGTGTGCGATTGATGGCCAGGGTTTACCCCGAGTATGATTACGACCTGGCGGATGAGATTATATCGGGCTTGCAGGAATTTGCTGTGCAGAGGTGGCTTGATAGCCTGGTTGGACAACTGAAGGGAGAAAGCGAAAGTAAAAAAGCTGCTCCTGATATCCAGTTACTGCGGTCTTACGCACGGGACTTGATGAAGAAGGCAATCGAAATGGGTAATAAATATAAGGACCGGACCGCAGAAGTAATGGAAGCCGTAGCGGCCAGGACGGGTATCTACTTCCCATGTCTGCCGCAGCGCTACCTGGAGATCTGCATGCTGGCGACACGGCCGGAAGATAAGTGGAAGATCAACGAAGCCAATCCGGCCCGATTTGTTTTCACGGTGAGCGAATGCACGTTGCGCCGGGCCTTGCAGGAAAGGTACGAAAGTGACCCGTCCTGCCGGGAGCTTTGCCTGACCATGCTTTCCACCCTCTTTGAGGAACTGGGCATGGAGGTGGAGATTGAACTGGAACAGGACCCGGCTGGTAATAAGGGCTGCCGTTTCGTTTCCCTTTATAAAGGGATGAACAGGAATATTTGAAAGACTTGAAGACGGTTTCAAGGTGAAATATTCCTGTTCTGTAGCGGATAATTGATTCTGGGCAGCGGGATTAAAAGGGGTTTGCAGCCCCTTTTTATCGCGTGTGGTGACGAATGTACTTTGATGTCGGGTTTCAAGTAGCTGAGGGGTGAGAGGGGACGCACCGGATGTTTCGCTGGTTAACCTGGCTGGTTTCAATTTGGAACATCCCGCCCCTATTTTATGTACCTGACTATTCAGACTGCTTTAATATAGCTGAGAATTCCGACTGATTTACGACCTGTTCCAATAATTATAAATCTATGGCATAAGATTTGCTTTTGCCTGCCATAAATAGAATTCCCCGGGGATGAGAAGAGGTCATCGGCAGGGGATTGGCTGCCTGAAGGCGAAATGAGACACGAGCCTTTCCCCCAATCATAAAGAATTTTGCCAAAAGATACCGTACATGGACTTTTGTTAAGGGAAGAATTCGTATGAGCGGGCAGAAGATCGGTATAATTTCTCCCTACCCGGAGTTCAGCGATGTGGCCAAACAGCTGGCCAGGGAAATGAAGCTGGATGTTATCATCCGGCATGGCCTGCTGGGTAAAGCTGTTGATATAGTGCAGGAATGGGAAAGAAAGGGTAAGGTAGAAATTGTAATAGCCAGAGGGGAAACTGCCGCTACCTTAAAGAAGCATGTAACAATACCTGTTGTGGCGGTGGAAATAACCAGCTTTGATATAGCCGAAGCGATATGCCGGGCGAAGTCTGTGGGTACGGAAATCGCCCTGCTTGATTATGAGCGCCTGCCGCAAAGGTTTGATTACGACAGGATTGCCGGGATTGTGGGAGCGGAATTTAAAACGTTCCTGTACCGGGATGAAGAGCAGCTGGACGAAATTCTCCAGCAGGTTTCCCGGCAAAAGATAGACGTAGTGGTCTGTACGGGGGTCTTTGCGTTCAAAAAAACCGGTGAACGTGGTTTCAGATCTGTGCTGGTACACAACAGCCGGGAGTTTATCTACGATGCAATGAAAAAAGCTTGTGATATATTGCGGGTCCGTCTGAGAGACCTGCGTCTGTGCAGGTCATTGCAGACCATATTAAATAATGCTTACGACGGTGTACTGGCGGCAGAAAAGGGTGAGGTGACCATTTTCAACCCGGTGGCAGAAAAGACTACCGGCATGAGGGCTGCCGATGTAATTGGCAGACCTGTAGTGGAAGTCTGCCGGATTAATGCTACTTTCCGGGCGTTGTACGGCGATGGGAAGGACGTCACCGGACAGATTTTGTATTTGGGGGATCTGCCCCTGGTGGTGAGTCGTGTTAACGTAATGCTCGGCCGAAACCACCAGGGTGTAATAGTAACCTTCCAGGCTGCGGAGAAAATACGTCGCATGGAGGCCAAAATCAGGCAGGAATTGAATAACAAGGGGCTGGTTGCGAAATTCAGGTTCAGTGATATAATAGGCCGGAGCATCATGATTCAGGAAACTATCCGGGAAGCCAGGCAATATGCCCGCTCGGATGCGGCCGTCTTAATTACCGGAGAAAGTGGTACCGGCAAAGAATTGTTTGCCCAGAGCATGCACAATGAAAGTAACCGCCGGGAAGGTCCCTTTGTGGCGGTGAACTGTGCTGCGTTGCCGGAAAACCTGCTGGAAAGCGAATTATTCGGGTACGATGAAGGGGCCTTTACAGGAGCACGCAAAGGAGGTAAGCAGGGTCTGTTCACCCTGGCCCACGGTGGGACTATTTTCCTGGACGAGATAGGGGAATTGAGCCTTAACCTGCAGGCCAAGCTTTTACGTGTGCTGCAGGAGAAAGTGGTCATGCCGGTAGGCGGGCAAAAAGTTATGCCAGTAGATGTGAGGGTGATCAGCGCAACGAATCAGGATCTTACTGCGGCCATAAACGAAGGACGCTTCCGGGCGGATCTGTATTTCAGGCTAAATGTGCTGAATCTTCATGTCCCACCTCTGCGTGAAAGACTGGAAGATGTGCCCGAGCTTTTCAGGTACTTCCTGGAACGTCTGGGCGGCCCGGACAGTATGAAGTCGTTCAACATTAACGACGATTTACTGGAAGCATTGAAAAATTATATGTGGCCCGGTAACGTAAGAGAGCTGGAAGGGTTCGTGGAAAGATACGTTGCCCTGGGAGAAGAGAATATTAATACCCATGTCACCTTCTATAAGTTATTACAGAAACTGACAAGCGGAGCTGCCGGTGAGGTGGCCAGGAATAATGGGAACCAGTTGACCATCGAGCTGGGGAGCTTGCCTTATATGGAAAAACAGATCCTGACCCAGGCGAGTAAATTGATCCGGGGGAGCAGGAATGAAATGGCAAAGGTGCTTGGCATCAGCCGCACTACATTATGGAAAAAATTGAAGGAATTAAACATTGAGGTAACCAAGTGAAAGGGGTAAGAGGAACGTCTCCTGAACTATGCACCGGACCGCCATTTGCTCAGGTTTCGCAAGTCTGCCTCCGGAAATCTCTTGCTTGCCAGTGCGGGGCGGCACGGAGCAACCCTTTTCCGGTAAGGTGGCTCTGAAATCTTTCCACTACCCCTGTTGTACTTGTTTTTACAACAAAAGTCAGTTAAAATAATGGAGTACAAAATTGAAAAGTGGCGATTGGGGGAAGTGGAAGTGGCGGAAAAGGGAACGTGGACCGTGAAAAAAGGTCTGGCGGAGATGCTCAAAGGCGGCGTGATTATGGACGTAACCACACCGGAGCAGGCTAAAATTGCCGAGGAAGCCGGTGCTTGCGCTGTAATGGCACTGGAGCGGGTGCCCGCAGACATCCGCGCAGCCGGTGGAGTGGCACGTATGGCCGACCCCTCGGTTATTCTGCGCATTATGGATGCTGTAACCATTCCGGTCATGGCGAAGGTGCGCATCGGTCATTTTGTAGAGGCTCAGATTCTGGAACAATTGGGTGTGGATTACATAGATGAAAGTGAAGTGCTTACTCCGGCTGACGAACAGCATCACATTGACAAGCATAAGTTTAAGGTGCCTTTTGTCTGTGGTGCCCGTAATCTGGGTGAAGCCCTCCGGCGCATTGCTGAAGGTGCCGCGATGATCCGTACCAAAGGGGAACCGGGTACCGGCAATGTTGTTGAGGCTGTCCGCCACATGCGTATCATGATGTCCGAGATACGCCGGGTGCAGAACATGCCCCGGGAGGAACTGATGGCTCTGGCCAAGGAGATGGGGGCGCCGTACGAGTTGTTGCTCCAGGTGGCCGAGCAGGGCCGTCTGCCCGTAGTGAATTTTGCTGCCGGCGGTATCGCAACTCCGGCGGACGCGGCCCTGATGATGCAGCTGGGTGCCGACGGCATATTTGTGGGGTCGGGCATTTTCAAATCCAAGAACCCGTCGGCCCGTGCCCGGGCTATCGTGGCAGCTACCACCCATTACAATGACCCGCAGGTCCTGGCCGAGGTATCCAAAGATCTGGGTGAAGCCATGCCCGGACTGGAGATTGCCACCATTGCTCCCGAGCACAGAATGCAGGACCGCGGCTGGTAACTAAGCATACGGGAAGGAAGTATATTCATCATGTTAATCGGAGTACTGGCCCTTCAAGGAGCCTTCCGGGAGCACCAGGAAATGCTTGCCTCCCTGGGGGTGGAGTCCCGTCAGGTGCGCAAACCGGAGCAGCTGGAGGGTATAAATGGTCTGATCATCCCCGGTGGGGAGAGTACCACCATGGGCAAGCTGCTTAACGACTACCATTTATTTGAACCAATTCGCCAGAGAGCGCTGGAGGGGATGCCTGTTTTCGGCACCTGTGCGGGACTTATTTTGATGGCCCGGGAGATTATTGGTTCCGTACAGCCCCGGCTGGGCTTGATGGATATGGTCGTGGAAAGAAATGCCTTCGGCCGGCAGGTAGAAAGCTTTGAGGTGGATCTGGGAGTGCCCGTCCTGGGTGAAAAGCCACTGCGGGCGGTTTTTATCCGCGCCCCCTATATTGTATCTACAGGTCCGGGGGTTGAAGTGCTGGCCAGGTACGGTGATAAAATTGTGCTGGCCCGGCAGGGTCAGTTTCTGGCCTGTGCTTTTCACCCCGAACTGACCGATGATAGCCGCCTGCACCGTCTGTTCCTGGAGTGCTGCTAACTGCTTGAGAAAAGCTGATATTTAGGGGTTGCCAAAAAACGCAGCCTGTAGTATTATTCTACTTAGTATTATTTTAAACAGGTCCAAAATATAAAAACCCGATGCAGGGGTAGAGTAGCCGGAAGGGCCTTTACAGAGAGCCGGTGGTTGCTGCGAACCGGTAAGGTGTCCGGTGAAAGAGCTCCCCGAAGGGGACCTGCTGAAAACAGAAGTAGGCAGGTACGGGCAGTTCCCGTTATCACAATCGAGAGGGCAGGTAAGTGGGTTAATCTTGCCTGTCAAGTAGGGTGGCACCGCGGGAGTAACCTCTCGTCCCTGCTGGTTACAACCAGCATGGACGGGAGGTTTAATTTTTCAAGCCAAAATTCAAGTAAGGGGAGAGGTAGACCATGCAGGAGAAACAGTATCTCATGATTCCGGGCCCGACACCTGTACCTCCGTCTGTAGTTGCGGCCATGTCCCGTCCCATGATCGGTCACCGCAGTGAAGATTTTGCTGCGCTGCACCGGCGGATCCAGGAAAAAATCCAGCAGGTGTTTCAAACATCCCGGGAAGTTTTCATCCTGACCAATTCCGGCACCGGGGGGCTGGAAACAGCCGTTGCCAACGTTATTTCCCCCGGGGACCGTGTTCTGGCTTTAATTACCGGCAACTTCGGCGAGAGGTTCGCCAATATCGCCAGGGCCTACGGAGCTGAAGTGGACGAAGTGAATTTTGGCTGGGGCAACCCTGTTGACCTTCAGGTGGTGAAGGAGAAGCTGGCCCGGGACCAGGGCTATAAGGCCGTCCTGGCGACCCAGAACGAAACATCCACCGGAGTGCTCAACGACATAGCCGGTATCGGTGCTCTGGTGGCTGAAACACCCGCTCTGCTGCTGGTCGATGGTGTCAGCGGTGTGGGTGGCATTGAAATCAAGATGGACGAATGGCATGTAGACATTCTTATTACCGCATCACAAAAAGCCATGATGTTGCCTCCCGGCCTGGCCATGATCGGGGTGAGTTCCAGGGCATGGGCGGTGATTGAAGAAAACCGTTCACCTCGCTTTTACTTCAGCCTCCCTGCGGCCAGGAAGGCCCTGGCAAAGTGGAACACCGCTTACACGCCCAATGTGGCACTGTTCTTCGGGCTGGACGCGGCCCTGGACATGATGCTTGCCGAAGGCCTGGAAAATGTTTACCGCCGTCATCTCCTGCTCTCCAGGGCCACCAGGGAAGCTGTCAAAGCACTGGGCCTGTCACTCCTGGCACCGGATCACTGTGCATCGCCTACGGTGACGGCTGTTTACAGTCCTGACGGAATTCCAGCCGACGATCTGCGGAAAGTGCTGAAGCAGGAATTTGGCATCACCTTTGCCGGGGGGCAGGGGATCCTCAAAGGGAAAATCTTCCGTATTGCTCATATGGGTTACGCCGGCAAAATGGATGTCCTCATTGCCGTCAGCGGACTGGAGATGGCTCTGGCCAGGCTGGGTTACCCGGTGGAACTGGGCAGGGGTGTCAGGGCCGCGCAGGAAGTATTTCTTAGGGGGGAGCTGTAAATGTACAGGGTACTGGTGATGGACGGCGTGGCGGAGGAAGGGCTGGTACCGCTACGCCGGGAAGAAGATATAGAAGTAGTGATAGGCCGGAAAATGACAGAAGATGAGCTGGTGGAGGTCATTCCGGAGTTTGACGCTCTGATCGTGCGCAGCGCCACCAGGGTTACCCGCCGGGTGATCGAGGCCGGCGTGAATCTCCAGGTTATCGGCCGTGCAGGCGTGGGGGTGGACAACATCGACCTGGAGGCCGCTACCACCCGGGGTATACTGGTGGTCAACGCTCCCGACGGTAATACTATCGCTGCCACCGAACATACCATCGCCATGATGCTGGCCCTGGCCCGCAATATCCCCCAGGCCGTGGCCAGGCTAAAGGAAGGGGTCTGGGACAAGAAAGCCTTTCTGGGGGTGGAATTGAGGGACAAGACCCTGGGCATTGTCGGCCTGGGAAGAATTGGTTCGGCGGTAGCCAAAAGGGCACAGGCCCTGGAAATGAACGTGATAGCGTACGACCCTTATATCACCGAGGAGAAGGCATCGTCCCTGGCCGTGGAACTTGTACCTCTGGAAGAGCTGTTCCGGCGTTCTGATTTCATTACCGTGCACCTGCCGAAGACCAGGGAGTCATACCACATGATTGATGAGCAGGCCTTTGGCATGATGAAGGACGGGGTGCGGATCATCAACTGCGCCCGTGGCGGGATCGTCGACGAGGAGGCCCTGTACCGGGCCATGCTTTCCGGCAAGGTGGCCGGGGCGGCACTGGATGTTTTTGAAAAGGAGCCCTGCACCGATAGTCCCCTGTTCTCCCTGCCAAACTTCATAGCCACCCCGCACCTGGGAGCATCTACCCGGGAGGCGCAGCTTCACGTGGCCCTGGATGTGGCCGAGGAGATCGTAGCAGCCCTGAGGGGCAGGCTGGTTAAGAATGCGGTCAACATCCCATCCATGAACCCGCAGGTGCTTTCCGCCGTAAGGCCCTACCTGGGACTGGCGGAAAAATTGGGTAAACTACAGGCCCAGCTGGTGACCGGGCGCATCCGTAAAATAGAAGTGATTTACAGCGGGGAACTGGCCAAACAGGAAGTGAGCCCCATTACCACTGCTGTGGTCAAGGGGCTTCTGGACCCCATCCTGCAGCAAACCGTGAACTTTGTAAACGCTCCTGTCCTGGCGAAAAACCGGGGTATTCAGGTTTTTCAGGCAGTTGATGGTGAAGCGGAAGGATATGCAAGCCTGATTACCGTAAAAGTTTATTCGGATAAGGTAGAAAAAAGTGTAGCCGGGACTCTTTTTGGCAAGGAAGACCCCCGTATTGTAATGATAGACGGCTACCGTATTGATGTTATCCCCAGTGGCTACCTTCTTTATGTACCTCACATCGATAAGCCCCGTATTATCGGTCCCGTGGGGGTGCTCATCGGCGAGCATGACATCAACATCGCCGCCATGCAGGTGGGGCGCAAACAGACAGGAGGCCGGGCAGTGATGATGCTTTCGGTGGATGCACCTGTGCCTGAGGAAACCCTGGCCGAGATTGCCAGGATTGACGGGGTGCTTGACGTGAAAATGGTGCACCTCTAAGCCGGCTTTTTGAGGCCCTATGGCAGGGGGGTGGCAGGTACTTGAAAGAAACGTATATTATCCTTGCAAGACACGGCGTAACGGAGTGGAACCGCATTTCCCGCTACCAGGGCCGCCTGGATGCTCCTCTGAGCCAGGAGGGAATGGAGCAATCCAGGTTACTGGCAAGGGCCCTGTCGGCGCTGCCCATCAAAGCGGTTTATACCAGCCCCCTTTCCCGGGCCCGGATATGTGCCGGGATGGTGGCCGCACAGCACGGCCTGGTGGTCACCCCTTTGCCTGGTCTCATAGAGATTTGTCATGGCGAGTGGGAAGGGCTGTTGCTTTCCGAGGTGGAGGTGCGCTACGCCGAACTGGTCAGGCAATGGCGCACCTGCCCCTATACGGTGCGGATGCCTGGAGGAGAATCCCTGGCCGAGGTGGAGGAGCGGTCCTGGGCGGCACTGGAGTTCATGGCGGCAGCGCACCCCGGCGAGATCAGCCTGGCCGTGACTCACGATACGCCCATCCGTACCATCCTGCGGCGGGTCCTCAACCTGGACCAGGCGGTCTTCTGGCAGATAAAACTGGATAATACGGGTATCAATGTCCTTGGCTGCCGCCAGGGCCGCTGGCGGGTCGTCGTCCTTAACGACACCTGCCACCTGGGAGGGTGGCTCAAGGCCGGGGAGCAGCTGGCCTTATGATTGTTCCCAAAAAATCCTTAAAGTGCTCCACGTGAGATTTAAAGGCAAAAAAGGAAATACTATCAGTGGAGATTAATCTGGGGGTAAAAAGCTGATGCTGGATTTAAAATTTGTACGTAGCAAGCCGGAAGTAGTCAAGGACGCACTCGAAAAGCGCGGCGCGGGATTGAGTCTGGAGCCTTTTCTGGAACTCGAGCAAAAGCGCCGGGAAAAGCTTGTGGTAGTGGAGCAGTTGAAAAATAAGCGCAATGTGGTTTCCGAGGAAATCGGTCGGCGCAAAAAAGCCGGGGAAGATGCAGAAGAAATGGTGCAGGAAATGCGCCAGGTATCCGCGCGCATTAAAGAGCTGGACGAGGAAATCCGGGATCTCGAAGAACAGATTCAGGTTACGCTATTGAATATCCCTAATATTCCGCATGAAAGCGTACCGGTAGGCAGGGATGCGGCGGACAACATGGAAGTGCGCCGCTGGGGCGAACCCCGCCAGTTTGACTTTCCCCCCAGGGCGCACTGGGAACTGGGCGAAGCACTCGACATTATTGATTTTGAACGGGGGGCGAAAGTAGCAGGCGCACGCTTTTCCTTCTATAAAGGAATCGGTGCCCGGCTGGAGCGGGCGGTCATCAACTTCATGCTGGACCTCCATACCAGGGAACACGGTTACGTAGAAGTTTTCCCGCCCTTTATCGTCAACGGGGACAGCATGATAGGTACGGGTCAGCTGCCCAAATTTGCTGAAGACATGTTCAAATTGGAGGGAAAAAATTTTTATCTCATCCCTACCGCCGAGGTGCCTGTTACCAACCTTTACCGCGATGAAATCCTTCCGGGCGAACGCCTGCCCATTTATCACTGCGCGTACAGTGCCTGTTTCCGGGCTGAAGCTGGAGCGGCGGGCCGGGACACACGGGGCTTGATCCGGCAGCACCAGTTCAACAAGGTGGAGCTGGTGAAGTTCACCCGTCCGGAGGATTCCTACGCTGAACTGGAGAAACTTACTGCTGATGCCGAGCGGGTCTTGCAGCTTTTGGGCCTCCCCTACCGGGTGGTCTGCCTGTGCACCGGCGACCTGGGCTTTGCGTCCGCAAAAACATACGATCTGGAGGTATGGCTGCCCAGTTATCAGGAATACAAGGAAATTTCCTCCTGCAGCAACTTTGAAGACTTCCAGGCCCGCCGGGCAAATATCCGGTTTAAAGAGGGGCGGGGGAAGCCCCAGTTCGTGCATACCCTCAACGGCTCCGGGCTGGCGGTGGGCCGCACGGTGGCGGCCATCCTTGAAAATTACCAGCAGGCCGACGGCAGTGTGGTGATTCCGGAAGTGCTGGTACCTTACATGGGCGGGGTTACCAGGATTGAACCGTAATAATGCTGAGGAAGTTCACCGCTTAAAAAAACGGGTGCCCGTTTGCGGAGCACCCTTAACTTCATGTCTATTGAGCCTCGATGCTATTGAATTTCGATGTCGATAACTTTCCCACGGATGGATTCTTTCAGGGGGAGGGCGATTTTGAGGACACCGTCTTCAAACCGGGCTTCCAGGTCTTTATCGGTTATCTCCCCCACCTGTTCAGGCAAGAGGAAGCTCTTCTGGAAACGCCCGTACCTTCTTTCCATCCGCAGGTAGTTATCATCATCAATGGTTACATCCTTTTTGATTTCTCCTTTAACAATCAGCCTGTTGTCTTCGATGCGTGCTTTGAGATCCTCTTTCTTTAGACCGGGCAGCTCAATTTCATAATAAAGTTTACCGTCTTTTTCATAGATGTCGGTACGGCCGTACCCGGTCCACAAGCCAAGTTCACTGTCGATATTATCAAGCAGACTTCCAATATTGGAAATCAGCCTGAAGGGCTCTTCCCAGAGTTTTGGCAGTAAAGTCATAGCTTGTCACCTCCTGCGGAAGACATTGTCAAGATTACTGCCAGGGTCAAAGCGTTACAGTCCGTGCTTGAATCTTTAATCCTGAAGGGCGGTGCCCGGCAAAGGCTTTGATAGAAGAGCCATGGACATCACTCCCCTACCAAAGTTTTTGTTAGCACTCTCTTATGGTGAGTGCTAATTACACTTTTATTTTAAAAACCTGGAAATGGTGGTTGTCAATGTGGTTAATAGCCAGAATTTAATCGTTCGAAGCAATGATTAGTAATTGTAGCAAAGTAACTCCATTTTACTTTCAATATTCAGTATTTATGGGACATTTTGCTTTCGGATGCGATAAACATCTCTTTCATGCTGACGGATTTTACCCGCTCACGGACGGGTGACATGCGGTTGACAGACGGTGGTTCCTGTGTTATACTTTAATCTGCACCGGGCATAAGCTGGAGGGGTGTCCGAGTGGTTTAAGGAGGCGGTCTTGAAAACCGTTGGGCCGTTACCGGTCCCGTGGGTTCGAATCCCACTCCCTCCGCCAGTATGGTTAAATCTCGTGGAGAGCTGGCCGAGTAGGTCGAAGGCGCTCGCCTGCTAAGCGAGTAGACGGTTATAAAACTGTCTCGAGGGTTCGAATCCCTCGCTCTCCGCCAAAATGGATGGTGTGCCTGCGGGCACACCATCCATGTGTCCGGTGGAAGTATGGTCTTGACTTTTGTCTCCCCCTCTGATACAATTACACTTGCCAGTGTTCAGGGCCATGTTGTTATGTGTGCCTGTAGCTCAATTGGATAGAGCATCTGACTACGGATCAGAAGGTTGGGGGTTCGAGTCCCTCCAGGCACGCCATTGAATTTAAAATCAGCAGATAAAGAGCCCTGATGCATTCATCACTTACTGGAAGGTACACAAACAGTAAGTGCAGTTTTTGCCGGGGTTTTCCCGGCAAAAATAGTTATTACGATTTGCAATGTGCGCCCGTAGCTCAGGAGGACAGAGCAGCGGTTTCCTAAACCGCGTGTCGGGGGTTCGAGTCCCTCCGGGCGCACCATAGAAAAGGAGCCTCAAGGGTTTGAGGGTGTTTCGATAAATACGGATTCTGCAGAAAGGCCATTTGGGGAGCAATTTGGGAGCAAGGCCACTCTCCAGACCAACCAGCACAAGCGAAAGGGACAGGTGTCATGCCTGTCCTTTATCTTTGGGTTTGGCTGTTATGGCTGCTTTTCCTTTATGCCCAAATACTCTTTCAGGGCATTTTGGAGTAAGTGAGAGAAATTCACATTATGTTCCCGGGCTAAATCATCAAGCCATTTAGGTATGGTCAACGTCTTGGTGTAAGTGACTTAATGAGCTTCCGGTCCTTTTCTTGTTGCGGTTCCGGCGGGTCCTTCCAGACTTGTATAACCCTCCACGCCCCATGAGCTGGCACTCCTGATTCTTACTGGCACCAGGAAACCTTTCTTCAATTCGGGATCGAGGACCGGGAAACGTACTTTTACGTAATGCTCTGAAAAACCTTCCCCATGATTTTCATCTATTTTTTCCACCAGTACCTGTACCTCTTTGCCTACCAGCTGCCTGTTAAAACGCAGGGATAGCTCTTCATCCAGTGCGCGCAGTTCCCGGACCCTTCTCTTTTTTACGTCTGGGGCAACCTGATCGGGATAGCTCGCAGCTTCAGTGCCCGGCCGGGGGGAATAGGGGAAGACGTGTACATGGCTTAAAGCCAGCCTCTCGACCAAACGCATGGTCTGCCGGTGGTCTTCTTCTGTTTCACCGGGAAAGCCCACGATCAGGTCGCTCCAGATGGAAAGGCCGGGCATCAGTTCTTTTGCCTGTTGTACCAGCCGGGCAAAGTCTGCACTTGTGTACCGGCGGCCCATCCTTCGGAGAATGCGGTCCGAGCCGCTTTGCAGGGGCAGGTACAGGAAGGGGCATATTTTTTGTGCCCAGGCTATGGTTTCTAAAAAATCAGTGCTGATATCCATCGGCTCTATGTAGCTCAAGCGCAGGCGAAAGGGGTAGGCTAGAGAATCCAGCTCTTTAATCAGACGGGCCAGATTCCACCCGGGGAAGTCCTTGCCATAAGTCCCCAGGTGGGTGCCGGCCAGGACGATCTCCCGGCAGCCCTTATCCAGAAAATGTTTGACCCGGGCGATCACTTTTTCCGGGGCCAGACTGCGGGGTAGCCCCCGGGCCTTGCGGACAATGCAATAGGTACAGGATTCATCACAGCCCTCCTGGATTTTGAGCACCGGCCGGGTGCGTCCATAATTGCCGGTGAGAGGAAAATCTTCAAATTCTTCACCGGGTTCGTGTTCCACAATGATTACCTCCTGCTCCCGGTGATTTTCAGACAGGTGGCGGGCAATGATGTCCGGGAGCCGGGACCTGCCGGTGGTGCCGATGATAATGTCCACCAGAGGCAGCCTTTCTTTTATTTCCTTCCAGTACACCTGCGGGTAGCAGCCCGCCAGAACCACCAGGGAACGTGGATTTTCCTTTTTAGCCTGGCTGGCCAGGCGGCGTGCTTCTGCGGCAGCAGACTGGGTGACCACGCAGCTGTTGATGATGTAGATATCGGCAATGTCGTCGGCAGGGACAAAGCCGGCTTCTTTCATGGCCAGTTCGAGTGCCCGGCCTTCATACTGGTTCACCGGGCAACCGAGAGTTTTAACCTTGAAAGTATAAGGCAACGAAGTTCCCTCCAGGTTTCTCTTGTGTACAATAAAGTGCCGGTGTCCACCTAATTATACCACGGTGTTTATGCATCATCATAATACGGCCGCAGCCGGTTTTCGTAAAAGTATCTGTCTGGTGATTGACAGGGACCTGGTGAGGTGGGTTGCCAAGGGTGCGTCCTCTATGTTAAAATAACACAGGCTGGTGGCTGCAGGTTCGGGCATCTCCGATTGAGGAGGGGTGTTTGACGGATCACTGTCGCTACATGCTGGAGGCCCTGGTTGAAGCACAAAAAGCTTACGAAATGGGTGAGGTCCCCATCGGTGCCGTAGTGGTGCTGGGAGACAGGATCATCGGCCGGGGTCATAACCTCCGGGAAACGCTGAAAGATAGTACGGCCCACGCAGAAATCCTGGCCATGCGTGAAGCAGCCCGGTACCTGGGAGATTGGAGGCTGCTGGACACCATCCTTTACAGCACCATTGAACCCTGTCCGATGTGTGCCGGTGCTCTGGTTCAGTTCAGGGTGAAAACGCTGGTTTACGGGGCGCGGGATCCGAAGGCGGGGGCGGTGGATTCGATAATAGATGTGGTACGGGAACCCAGGTTTAATCACCAGGTGGAGGTTATCCCGGGTGTCCTGGCTGATGAATGTGCGGCAATCATTCAGCGTTTTTTCCGTGAGTTGAGACAAAAAGACAGGCAGCGAGAAGGTTGAGGTTTGTGGAGAGATGGCCGAGTGGTTGAAGGCGCTCGACTCGAAATCGAGTAGGCTGCCAAAAGCGGTCTCGTGGGTTCGAATCCCACTCTCTCCGCCAGGTTTCATAATTACCAGGGGGTTTTGCCTTTGATGGTGAAACCCCTTGATTCTTGTTGCAACCCAAATACAGCACGGCAGTTGAAGAAGCGTGCTTTCTAAAATAGAATTTACGGGCTTCCTTAAATTATCTTGTTTCTGGCATAATGGTAAGGGGAGGGTGAAGGATGGACGTGGTGGCTATGATAGCCGAGAACAAGATCCGGGAAGCCATGGAAAATGGTGAGTTCGAAAACCTGCCTGGTAAAGGAAAACCCCTGCATCTGGAAGATCTTTCTGCCGTTCCCGAGGAACTCCGGGCCTCTTATCTGGTATTGAAAAATGCCGGGGTGTTGCCCCCGGAGCTCGAGCTACACAAGGAGATCATGTCCCTGAAAAAGCTGATCAATTTTTGTTACTGCGAAGAAGAGAAAGAAGAAATGACCAGAAAACTGAACGAAAAAATATTAAGGTTCAACCTGCTCATGGAAAGGAGAGGCATGAACGCTGCTGTAAGCTATTACAAGGACAGGATATACCGGAAACTGGGAGGGCGGGTTTAGTCCGGGTCCGGTTTTGATCGGCAGGGTTTTCTAACCCAAACCCTCTCAAGTGCTTGTCAGGCAATGAGTAGGTTTTGTAACTGGTAAAATGGGATGATTGGAAGGAGTGTGGACCCGTACAAAGATCGGGTCCACATAGTGAGCCGTATCTTTCCCTGTAAGAATCCGGCTCGTTTTACCGGGCCAGCTTTCGGGTTATGTAATCCCTCAAATGGCCGTAAACCTTTTGAATATCCCCGGTTTCTGGCAGGCAGGAGACAATTTTTTCTATGTAGCCGTTCCTGGTAACCTCCGAGAAAGAATAGGGAAAATTGAGGTCGTAAACCCAGGAAAGCATGAGCAGTTTGCGGTCATTTAAATTTTTCATGTCGTCGTAATGGCATAATTCCCCTTCCATTAAATTCCGGATCAGGACCTCTGAATATCCCGGTGTATCGGGGAGTCCGGAGATTTGCTCCTGCCCCGGCTCATGAGTGCGGGATAGAGACCTGGTAAACATATCTAGAATATCCAGCTTATCTGCGTCCCGGATCAGCTTGCTAAACAAAGAAAGACGCTCCGGTAAGTCCGGCGGCAACGTGCGAAGATTATGATACTCAATAGCCTTCACAAGCAAATTTCTTTCTTCTTCTGTCAGGGTATTAAGTGTTCCGCTCCGTTCCAGTTCGCGAATTCCCAGGAGTGCATGGTTTTCCGAACGCCGGTCATTAAAAGTTTGATAGAGGGCGAACTGTTTGAAACGACCTATGTCATGCAGCAGGGCGATGGTTTCAGCCAGGTAAAGGTCTCCAGTTCCCAGGTTTAAAGAGTCTGCGATACGCAAAATTTTTTCGCAGACTCTTCTGGTATGTTCCTCTTTGAGCCTGATTCCTGCCTGAACGTCGGGATCATCATGGTAAAAACACTTGACGTACTGGTTAAACCAGTCCTTTAAAGCATGAAGCTGCTCTACTTGCAAAGTTGTACCTCCTCTAAAAATGGTTTTAGTTATCGCTAAATTGCCAAAAGTCAAACTTATAACCAGCAAATTAAAGCGGATTCCTGGTGATTATTAAAATACTTTTTAGGATTTTCAAAGTCTATATTTTATATTAAAATTGGGGTTGATTGATATCTAATTACAAAACACTTAGTCATATGTTTGAAACACCTTTTCAAAATCAGTATTGAAACTGGCACAATTATATTATATTATATCTACAATAAAGTGAAATTTGAATAGTTTGTCATTATAGTCGGGGTGAAAAAGATGATAAGTTTATCCGATTTAGATGAAAGTTTTTTTTCGTATGTTCAAGAAAAAAGCGGCCAACCTATCGAGCTTTGTTTTCAGTGCCAGAAATGTACCTCTGGATGCCCGATGGCTGAACTCAGTGATTACTATCCAAATCAGGTCATCAGAATGATCCGGTTCGGGTTGAGGGAACGTGTTCTGGAGAGCAAAGCCATCTGGCTTTGTTTAAGCTGTGAAGCCTGTTCTGTACGTTGCCCCAATGGTATTCATATTCCTGCGGTCATGGACGTTTTAAGGACCATGGCCGTAACAGGTGAGTCTTTACGGGTACAAGAAAAGGATCCCATTTTTCACAGAATCTTTTTGGATTCCGTAAAAAGCAATGGACGGGTACATGAATTAATGCTGATGGTGAAATATAAGTTGAAAACGGGTGATGTGTTTTCCGACATTCCTATAGGTTTGAAAATGTTCCGGAAAGGAAAACTACCCCTAATTAGTAAAGGGGTTAAAAACAAGACGGTGATACGAAAAATCTTTGACAAAATAGAAAAAAATGGTTAAGGGAGAGGGAAAAGTGAAATTCTTTTACTATCCCGGTTGTTCTTTGGAGGCTACCGCGAAAGAATACGATCATTCGGTACGTTCAGTATGCCAGAACCTGGGGATTGAGCTTGTGGAGAGCGAAGATTGGTGCTGTTGTGGTTCCAGTGCTGCACACAGTTTGAACAAGCTCCTTTCCATTGCTCTCCCCGCACATAATATTGCTCTTGCTCAAAAAGCAGGAGCTGATATAGTCGCCCCCTGTTCGGCGTGTTTTAACCGTTTAAAGAGAGCTGACAAGGTTTTGCGTGAAGACGGGGAGATACGCCAGAGAGTGGAAGAAACAGTTGAATTTAAATACACCGGGACAATTAATGTATATTCCCTGCTGGAAGCCCTTGTCAGTATCTACGGTTTGGATAAGATCGCTGCTCGCGTGAAAAAACCCTTAAACGGCATGAAAGTAGTTTGCTACTACGGTTGCATGCTGGTTAGACCCCCCGAGGTAACCAATTTCGACCGGCCGGAAAACCCCCAATCTATGGATAATCTCATGAAAAAACTCGGTGCCGAGGTCAAGATGTGGTCCTATAAGACAGAATGTTGCGGTGCCCACCAGGGTGTCGTTAACGAGAAGTTAACCACCAGGTTGGTGGGTAACTTGCTGGAAATGGCTATGGAGGCTGGGGCGCAGGCGCTGGTTACCAGTTGTCCCTTGTGCCAGGCTAACATAGAGATGCGCAGGAATCAGGTACAAGATCTCCCCTCTTTCTATTTTACAGAGCTCATCGAAATTGCCCTGGGGGTTCCAGTTGAGAAAATTTGGTTCAAGAAGCATCTCGTTAATCCATTACCATTACTTCAATCTCTTAACCTGGCCAGTTAATTGTTAATTTTAAAATATGGAGGGTAATATTTTGTCAGGGATCATGAAAAATAATCCAGTCGGTGCTGTAATGGTGCTGGGCGGCGGAATCAGCGGTATTCAGTCGGCACTGGATCTCGCTGAGGCGGGCTTTAAGGTTTACATCGTAGAGAAGTCGCCTGCTATAGGCGGAACTATGCCCATGCTGGATAAAACGTTCCCTACCAACGACTGCTCCATGTGTATTCTTTCTCCTAAACTGGTAGAGTGTGGTCGGCACAGGAACATCGAAATTCTTACTCAAGCAGAAGTTGTCGACCTTCGCGGGGTGCCCGGAAATTTTACCGTTACTGTCAAGAAATATCCCCGTTACGTGGACGTGACTAAGTGCCTGGGTTGTGGTGCTTGTGCCGAGGAATGCCCTGAGGAAGTGCCCAGTGAATTTAATCAGGGATTAGGAGTACGTAAAGCTATTTATAAACCATATGCCCAGGCTTTTCCTAACGCTTACGTAATCGATAAAGAACATTGCCTGGAATGCATGGCCTGTGTAGACGCCTGCCCTGCAGGGGCGATTGACCACGAGATGTCCGAAGAGACACTGGAGGTATCCGTGGGCGCTATAGTCGTTTGCCCGGGGTTTAAACTGTTTGACCCACAGCTACGCGGGGAATTCGGCTATGGTGATTACGCCAACGTAATTACCAGTCTACAGTTTGAACGGATGTTAAGTGCCTCCGGCCCTTACCACGGACATCTACAACGGCCTTCCGATGGGGCCAAACCGAAAAAGATCGCCTTCATCCAGTGTGTCGGTTCCCGGGATGTAGCACTGCAAAACGGTTACTGTTCCGGTGTTTGTTGCATGTATGCCACCAAAGAAGCGATCATTGCCAAAGAACACGAACCGGAGCTGGAAGTAACCATTTTTTATATCGACCTGCGTGCTTATGGTAAAGACTTCGAGAAATATTATAGACGTGCTGAAAAAGACTACAATGTTCGTTACGTCCGCTGCATGATCTCTTCGGTTAAAGAGCTACAGCAAACGAAGAACCTGCGTATCAGATATTGCAACGAAAACGGGGAGATCCTCCAGGAAGATTTCGACATGGTTGTGCTTTCCGCAGGTCTCAAGCCCGGGGTGGACACCCGGGAGTTATGTAATATCCTGGGTGTAGATGTAAACGCATATGGTTTCTGTAAACTGGAAGAATTGAGCGGAGTTGTAACCACCAGGCCGGGTATTTATGTCGCTGGCGCCTTCAGTGGTCCCAGGGATATTCCTGAGACAGTTATGCAAGCCAGCGCTGCGGCGGCAAGTGTGTCAACGCTCCTTGCTCCCGCGCGCAACACCCTGGTCGAGGAAAAAACCTATCCTGAAGAAAAAGTTGTCAGTGGCGAAGAACCGCGTATCGGTGTGTTCGTTTGTCATTGCGGCATTAACATCGGCAGTGTGGTAAATGTTCCGGCAGTAGTGGAAGCGGCTAAAGAGCTCCCTTACGTCGTGCATACACAGGACTACCTGTACGCCTGTTCCCAGGATAGCCAGACAGCAATTAAAGAAATAATTGCCCAGAAGGGCTTGAACCGCGTGGTGGTAGCGTCCTGTAGCCCGCGTACGCACCGTCCTCTTTTCCAGGAGACCCTGCGCGAAGCAGGATTGAACCGCCATCTGTTTGAAATGGCTAACATCCGGGACCAGTGCTCCTGGGTACACATGAACGAACCTGAAAAGGCTACGGAAAAAGCAATTGACCTGGTTAAGGCCGCAGTTGGCAAGGCTGCACTGCTAAAGCCCGTTAAACAGCACGAGACAACTGTTACAAAGACGGCACTGGTCATTGGAGGTGGAGTAGCCGGCCTTACCGCTGCCTTGGAAATTGCCAACCAGGGTTTCCGGGTGGAGGTGGTAGAGAAAAGCGGGCAGCTGGGTGGTATGGCTGCTAATATATGGCGTGGCTTCCAGGGAGAAAACATCCCGAGCTTTTTGGAAAAGTTAATTAGTCAGGTTCAAAATCACCCCCTCATCAACGTGTCCCTTCGTGAGGAAATAGTTGATGTTTCGGGTCATACCGGCAATTTCACGAGCGTCTTACGTTCCGGGCGGGAGATTAAACACGGCGTTATCATTGTTGCTACTGGTGGCGATGAATATAAGCCAGTTGAATATCTATACGGGGAAGATGAGCGGGTTGTAACTCAGCTTGAACTGGAAAAGTTGCTAAGAGACGATCAAACGCGGGAAAAAGTTCGTAATCTCAAAAATGTTGTATTTATCCAGTGTGTTGGTTCGCGTGAGGAAGAACGTCCTTACTGCAGCAGGATTTGCTGCGGAAAAACAATGAAACTTGCCCTGTTGCTGAAAGATTTGAACCCTGCTTTGAGAATCTTTGTTCTCTATCGTGACATTAGGACATATAGCTTCCTGGAAGATTTATATCGCCAGGCACGCCAGCGCGGAGTTATTTTCATCCGTTATACAGCTGAGCAAAAACCACTGGTCAGGAAAGTCGGGTTAAACGGTACTGCAAGATTGCGCGTGACCCTGCAAGATCCAGTTATAAGGGAAGAAGTGGAAATAGACACGGAGCTTCTTGTTCTTGCGCCGGCTATCCTGGCCCAGGAAGAAAACAAAAGGATATCACAATTATACAAGCTCCCCTTAAATCCAGACGGGTTCTTTTTAGAGGCGCACATGAAACTAAGACCTGTTGATTTTCCAGCCGAAGGCATTTACATGTGCGGTCTCGCACACGGCCCCAAAAGTCTTGAAGAAAGTATTGCCCAGGCCAGGGCGGCGGCGGGACGGGCAACCATTATTTTGAGCCGTGACAAGCTGGAAACAAAAGGGGTAACAGCTGTTGTCATCCCCGATAAGTGTGCGGCATGTCTGACTTGCGTGCGTCTCTGCCCCTTTAATGCTCCGCGTATCAATCCTCAAACTCACAAGGCGGAAATTGAAGCAGTCCAATGTCAAGGGTGTGGTACCTGTGCAGGGGAATGTCCGAACAAAGCTATTATTCTGCAAGGTTACGCAGATGAGCAGCAGATGGGTGCCATAAGTGGTATTTTCGATAGAATATCAGGTACCAGGCAATAAACAGAAACAGACGCCGGAT
This sequence comes from Desulfofundulus sp., assembly GCF_049701015.1. Classification (NCBI taxonomy): domain Bacteria; kingdom Bacillati; phylum Bacillota; class Clostridia; order Eubacteriales; family Peptococcaceae; genus Desulfofundulus; species Desulfofundulus sp. The sequence continues at coordinate 67 of NZ_JBNATZ010000003.1, read as the reverse complement.
ATGGCGTCTGTTTACTTGTGCGCCCGGCATGGGCGTTAACTTGGTGGTGAAAGTCCACTGCAGGCGA
>NZ_JBNATZ010000002.1:0-44039 GCF_049701015.1 Desulfofundulus sp. | reverse complement strand
GGGACCCTGTCCTCAACCGTAGCCGTACAGATGACCCGCGTATCTCCCACTTCCACCAACACTGATCCTTCGGCATACTTGTTAAAATTCCTGGTGATCTTCACCGGCCTGATCTGACCCGGTTTCCTGCCGTCCACCCTCTCCATAATTCTCCCCCTGTCTCTCAATGTTCCATTACTCAAGGTTCCATTATAGTATATCCATCAACCGTATTAATACAGGAAATATGTATCCCCCTCAGCAGCCAGCTCCACCGTACCACCAAAACCCGCCTCGGCTTCGGCCTTTAAAACCGCGAGATCGTATTCAGGATAGAAATGCGTGATGATAAGTTCCTTCACCCGGGCCTGCCGGGCCAGGATTCCCGCCTCCCGGGCAGTCATGTGCCGGCCTGCCAGGAAACCGGCATCCTTATCCAGACCCGAGGCTTCACACAGGAAGATACCCGCTTCCCCGGCCAGGGCAGCCAGTTCTTCGGTGGGTGCGCTGTCGCCGGAGTAAACAAAATAACCTGACCCTTCCACCCCTACCGAATAGGCGGGCAGAGAATGGCGCGCCGGCAGGAAGAAAAGCCGTACGGGACCAACGGACCCGCACCGTACCTTTATGCCGGGCGGGACTTCCTCTTCCGGCAGGCATTCGATGGGTACCACATCAAAAGCATCGGTACAGGCGGAGAACTCCTCAAAAATATGTGCCGGTTCCGAAGGCAAAAAAAGCTGCACTTTACGCCAACGGTGCTTCTCCCGCAGCCCCGCGGCGGTGGCATGACGCAAGCAGTGCAGGTCCACATAGTGATCGGGATGCAGGTGGGTTATCACCGCAGCCCGCAGGTCGCAGTGGTGGATAAACTGTACGAGACGGCTGAAAGTACCGTGACCGGCATCCAGCAAGATATTACCCCCGCCGTCCTGAAGGAGATAACCTGAACAGGCCCCACCTGCAGCCGGGTAGGGAGCCCAGCAGCCCAGAACGGTGATCCGCATTTACACACCTCCCATTTCCCACTTTTCTTCCGACTTCGGACTTTTCACTTCTCACTTCCCAACCTGGCTTCTACACAACACCCCACCGCCCCGGTATACTGGGGATTCTCCGGCACCACCACCAGCACCCCCAGCTCTTCAGACAGGATTTTCCTTAAAGCTTCATTCCGGGCGACACCGCCCGTAAAAACCAGTGTGTCGCTGAAAAGGCGCATCAGCATGGGCCGGATACGTTTAAAAATGGTGTAATTCACCCCGGCGGCCAGGGAACCGGTAGAGTGACCTTCAAGAACTTTGCCGATCAGCTCCGTTTCCCCAAAAATGGCGCAGGTGGAATTGAGATCCACGGGGTTCCGGTGATGGCGGCTGAGCTCGTCCAGGCTGATGTTCAATACGGCCGCCATATTTTCCAGGTAACGCCCGGTACTGGCGGCGCATTTATCGTTGGTCAGGAAATCCACGAGCCGCCCGCCCCGCACCAGGGCCACCTTGCTGTCCTGCCCGCCCAGGTCCAGGAGGGTGAAATCGGACAGCCCGGTAAGGTGAATCGCACCCAGCACGTGGGCCTTGATCTCCGGAATCACCCTGGCTCCTTTCAGAGCCACGGTCTGGCGTCCATAACCGGTGCTGACCACCGCCCGTGGCCTGGTTCCAGCGGGCAGGAGGGCTCCTAAATCCACCGCCAGCTGACCCTCTTCCAGCCGGCCGTGCTCCCGGTAAAAAGCGATGGTATCGTATTTTAAGAATTCCAGGCGGCCTTCTTCATCCATCAGGGCGATTTTCACATTCCTGCTGCCCAGGTCAATACCACAATACAAAAGAATACACCCCGTTACTGCAACATTTCAATAAAAGCATCCAGGCGCATGCGTGTGCGGGCATCCAGGCGGTTGGGCCTGTCCCCCTCGAGGGTGAGAACGGGGAGCTTGAGCCTCTGTCGTACTATCAAATCTTCAATTTGGCGGAAGCAAAAACTCTGGGCGTAGTGGATGACACCGTGCACCCGGCGTTTTTCCAGTTCCCGGGAGATATCTTCCAGGCGGTAAAAGATACCGTACGGGTAACTGTACAAACGATAACGTTCCACCAGATCCGCGGTCTCAAAGGGCAGGGTAAACTGACGCTGGGTTTCGTTATAAACCACCCGGGCACCCCGCTCCTCCAGATAATCGTAAAGATCGTCCATAATTGGAGGTACGCCGATGTAAGCCAGGCGAATTCTTTCCTGCCGGGGCTGCGCTTCCTTCAGCCGGGCCAGAAAGTCATCCACTTCCTGTTCAAATACGTCCGGATTTCCTTTAAAGTCGCTGCAGTTGACCTGGTACAGGTGGTTGTCCCACCCTCCAACCAGGTTTTCCTGCCAGGTCAGCCTGTCTATCTCCCATACCTTGCGGCGGATTTGATCCAGGCGCTCCCGGGCGCGGTTGACCGCAGTCCCGTCCACGCCAAAGCGGTCCATAAGTTTTTCGATTTGCAGGGCCAGGAGGTCCCGGTCGCGGTCAAAGGGATAGGCAAAGGGGATTACTTCCACACCAATCAACTCCAGGGTCTCCATCAGGGCATGGGTGTTGCTGCAGTCACCCTGGGTGACCGCCACCAGGGTGCGGATATCCCGGTGCCGCAGGACAGTGCTGTAAATCCCTTTGATCCAGGCACAGACATTCCGCGGATAACCCGCAAGTTCCGCTTCCTCCACCAGTTCCCCGGGATTGGGACTGGTTATGAAGACATTGTTTAAATCAACCGGGATGCATCCCGCGGCGTATATGACCTCCACAGGCACAGTGGTAGTAATACCCACCCGCCGGGACTTAAACTGCAAAGTTTCTTGAGTGCTCCTGTCACCCATAATAATGTCTCCTGGTAAATTAACGTACTTTTTAGCAATACCCCATAAATTCGACTTCAGTCAAGTTTTACCTGCCGGACTTCCGGAAGCTCCTCACCCAGGAATAGGCGGGCTGTTTCTTTAAATGCCCGGGGGTCTCCGCTGACAAAATAACGGTGTCTGGCCGGACCACCGGGATTATTTAACAACCCCAGGCGAAGCATCTCATCCCGGGCGGCCATGGTAGTGGCTTCAGCCGGGTCCACCAGCTTCACCTCCGGGCCGAGCGCTTCCCGGAATTCAGTTTCCAGAAAAGGGTAATGAGTACAGCCCAAAATCAGTGTATCAATGCCGGCCTTTTTCAACGGCCGCACATACCCGGCAACCGCCTCCAGAGCCTCCCTGGTACCGGCCCTGCCCGCCTCTACCAGTGGTACCAGGCGGGGAGCAGCCTGACTGAAAACTGCCAGCTCAGGATTCAACTCTTTCAAGGCCCGCTGGTAGGCCCCGCTTTTGATGGTAGCCTCAGTGGCAATAACCCCGATACGTCCCCCGGTACTCACCCGCACCGCTTCCCTCACCCCCGGCTCGATCAGACCGATCATGGGCACCGCATAAAGTTCCCTTACCACGGGCAGGGAAATGGAAGAGTTGGTGTTGCAGGCAAAAATGACGTATTTGACTCCGCAGGACACCAGGAAGGTGAGGATGCTACCGGCAAACCCGATTAATTCTTCAGGACTGCGGGGTCCGTAGGGTACGTGTGCGTTGTCTCCAAAATAGACGGTAGATTCCCCGGGCATCAGGCGAAAGACCTGCCGTGAAACCGTGAGTCCCCCTACTCCCGAATCAAAAAGACCAATGGGCCTGGGATCGCTCAATTTTAGGCTCTCTCCTTATCCTTTTAAATTATGCTCAGGAAAATACAACTTATATTTATTCAAGCAGGCGTCATCTTAGTTCAAGGGCTTACCCGGTTCAAAAAAGACAGGCCCGTGCAAGGACCTGTACCATCATAACACAGATTTTTTCTTCTGGAAAGTAACTAGCCGCCGGTTCCCTGGCCCATACGCTCACCCAGGTAATCCACAATGCCCTGGACTATGCCCTGTGCAGTCTGCTCCACAAACCAGTCCTGAGTCAACAGGGCGGACTCGCGGGGGTTGGTGATGTAGGCAACTTCCACCAGCACCGCCGGCATCGCCGAAGTGCGCAGAACGGCAAAATTAGCCTCCAGGACTCCGTCATCTTCCAACCCAAGCCTTTGCACCAGCTGAGCCTGGATGCGCCCGGCCAGCCTGCGGCTCTCCTCCCGGCGGTTGGGGTCTCCGCCGCCGGCAGGACTCAGGATATAGGTAGCCGTCCCCTGGACATCAGGGTTTACGTTGGCGTTGATATGGATGCTCACGAAAATTTCAGCCCCCGCCCGGTTGGCCATGTCCGTTCGCTCGTACAGTCCCACATCATAATCGCCGCTTCTGGTAAGTAAGGGCCTGGCTCCGCGGGCTGAAAGCAACTCAGCCACCCGCTGGGAGATCTTCAACGTAATATCCTTTTCCTGCAAACCGTTTGCTATAGCACCCGGGTCTGGCCCTCCGTGTCCCGGATCGACGGCTATAATCACATCCCGCAGGACATCGCCGGGGTCCGGAATATAAATCTGCATTTCCAGTGTTTTACCGTCTGCCGACAGGCTGGCCCGGTACTGCACCGGCCCCTTCACGTCAAAGACCAGGCGGGTAACATCCGGGGACTGGCTGAACCAGCCCACCCGCAACCTATCAACCGCATCAGTGTTCACGGGCATTTCCTTCGGCAAGTTACCAGGACAAACACCTGTTAAATCCACCACGAGACGGTCGGGAGAAGCCAGCCTGAAAATATTGTAAGTCATGGCCCCTCCGGCCGTCACCGTCACCCTTGTGACCTTACCCGCCGCAGCAACATCAAGCCCGGTCACAGCCGGACTCTGGCTCTGTTCACCCGGGCCGGCCTGCGGCTGGGAGCCTTGAGGCTGCTGCCCGGGTGAACTGCCCGCATCCCGGGACTGACCGCCAGTGTCGCCGGTCTGGGGACGTCCGCCGGGCAAACTCCGGGAGCTTTCCTCCCCCTGCACGGGCGGCGCGGGAACCGGAGTGCTGCCAGAACCGGTACTCCGGCCTTCCTCCTGAACATACCAGGCTACAATCCAGCCCGTTCCCCCACCGGGCAGCTGCACCTGATACCAGTCGGGAACCTTTCCTAAAACAGCCAGGCGCTCACCGCGGTTCACCTGGGTCACCACCGGGTTCTGCAAGCCCGGGCCGCTGCGTACATTAACTCTATTGCCCTGTACAACCACCTGCCCCGCAATACCGGAGTCGGACTGCCCGCCCCCCGGCGGAGCCACCGGTTCCACCCGGACGGCAAGGCTTTGCTGGTCCCATTCGACGCGGTAACCCAGCACCTCGGCCACATAGCGTACCGGCAGGTAGCTGCGCCCGTCCTTGAGAAGCGGTGCCACATCCATTTCCTTAGCCTGTCCGTTCACTGTCATGGTCCTGCTGCCCACTGTAAGCTTTACGGTAAGATTGCCCTTTATCAGCAAAACAGTGCCGGTATTTTTATCCCAATGGATATCCTTCTCAGCCACATTTAGGGCCAGGGCCAGGTAACGTAAAGGCACGTAGGTGCGTCCCCCGGCAATGAAGGGCGAGGCATCCATGGCAAAACTTTGTTCACTTACGAAATAGTTCTTTTCCCCCACTTTAAAAACTACTTCCTGCGTTCCACCGGCCGGGGAAGTACCCGGCCAGGATAACAACAACAAGCCTGCGGTCAGACAGGCAAACATCCCGCGGCCTAAAGAACGATAAAGTTTTCTCTTTTTCGTGATCCCAATCTTCATTCTCCCAACCCCAGCAAATGTTCGTCATAATCTGACACTGCTGGGTAAAGAATTCTCCATTAATCCTGGAAATCCTGCCAGAAAAAAATCAAAAAAAGGACCAGCTGCCTTAACTGGTCATTTTCTGGATATCTTTCAGTCTGTGTCATCCCGTTCCAGGGGCCGGCTGCTATCGAGACGGCCCGCCGCTGGGGAACCGGGTGGGGGCATTGAATGATGGGACGATGTTCCAGCGCTGCCTTTATTATGAATACGTCCCGCATAAAAAACAGCAGGAGGCAAATAACTAAGAGAAAGGGGGGTGGGTACGACGGGGAAGAAGAAGTGGTGTTTCTTGTTGGCTTCACTTGTATTCCTGTTAAACGCAGCCTCGCCGGCCAGCGGGAAAACACTGTCTATGGAAAGCTGTTGCTGTGAGCAGGAAGAGGTCCTCCACATGACAGGCTCCAAAACAGCATCCTCCGATGTGGCCCACCTGCAAAGGTTGCTGAACCGGCTGGGGTATTATCACGGACCGGTAGACGGCATCTTTGGCCCGGCCACGGCCCGGGCCGTGGAGGACTTTCAAAAAAACCGCAATCTCACACCTGATGGAATAGTGGGGCCGGCCACCTGGAACGCCATCGGCAAAATTGTCACCACGCCAGCCACCAGCCGGCAGGAGAGCCCACCGTCAGAGGAGGTAAGCATCCTCATCGATACCACGCGTCGTACCCTGACGGTTTTAGCGGGCGGCCGGCCCTACCGGCAGTACCCCGTAGCGGTCGGCAAGTACGAAACACCGACACCCCTGGGCAACTTCCGGGTGGTACGCAAGGCCATGAACTGGGGAACGGGCTTCGGCTCGCGCTGGCTGGAGCTTAACGTACCGTGGGGTCTCTATGGCATCCACGGGACCAACAAACCCTGGTCTATCGGAAGCTATGCCAGTCACGGATGCATCCGCATGCACAACCGGGACGTGGAGGAACTTTATCCCCGGGTTCCCGTGGGGGCGCAGGTGGTTATTATCGGCAACCCCTTTACCTACCGGGAACCTCCTTTTCGGGACCTGCGCCGGGACTTCTGCGGTTCCGACGTCATGGAGGTCCAGCGGACATTGGCCCGGCTGGGGTTGTTCAAAGGCAAGATCGACGGCACCTGGCGCTGGGACATGGAAGAAAGCGTTTACCGTTTCCGTGCCATGCACGGCCTCTCCCGGGACAATGTGATAGATAAACCGGCCTACCGGGCAATGGGGTTTTAAAGGGGGCTAAGTTTTTTCGCAACCGGCATCGGCCGGTTCCACCGCCGGGCGGCGGCGACGTGCCGGCCGGCGGGGCTGGTACTTGTTCTTCAAAGCCGGAACCACCTGGTGGACGTACCACCAGAGGACGATAAAACCGGCCAGAAGGTAAAGGCTTACATACAAGTCCGTGCACATCACCGCCACGGCCAGCCCGGCAAAGACCAGCGAGGTGAGGGCGGGGATAACCACGCCCCCTTTTACCCGGTAGGAACACTCAGCCTCCGGTGTTTTCTGTCTCAACCGGATCACCGCCAGGCCCGCCAGGGCATATACCACCGACTCCATGGCAGCCGCCAGGTTAACCAGTACCAGGTAATGGTGAGTTACCAGAACTACCACAGAGATGGTAACACCGGTGATAAAGACGGTGAGGATGGCCACCCAGGGTGTAAAAAAGCGCATACTCAGGCGGGAAAAAACGGGAGGCAGGACATACTCCCGGGCGGAAGCGTAAATAAAACGTGAAACGCTGATTAAGCCCGCATTAAATGTAGTAATCGAAGCGGCAAGACTCAGGACCAGCATCCAGAACAACCCTGACGGCCCGAGAACATGGCGTGCAAAAACCATCTGGGGGGCGGGTGACCCCAGCAGCATCTCACGGGGGGTAGAAGCAGTCATGGCCACGGTAAAAAGAGCGTAAACCACGCTCAAAACCCCAATGGCAAGCAGCATCCCCCGGGATACAAGGCGGCTGTGGGTGACCTCCTCGGCCAGGGGTGTCACCCACTCGAATCCAACAAAGAGGAAAACCCCAACCGCCACAGCATTGATGAAAGCCAGGGCACCGCCCGGAGCCAGGGGTGCGGTGAGCCTGAAGCCTACTTTGCTCAGGGCGATAAAGGCCAGGACCAGGAGGGAACCCATAAGTCCGTAGGTGATGAGGTCCTGGAAGGTACCGGCGATTTTAACCCCCCGGATATTCAGGCCGGTAACCAGCAGGAACATGCCCATAATCCAGGCGAGGGGCGGTACTGCAGGCAACGCAGCATTAAGGGCGCACGCCAGCACATAGCTCTCGGCTCCCACAACCCCCATCACCACCGCCATATACAGCAGAGAAACGGTCAGAGCGAGCCGGTCGTTGAAAGCCCGGGAGAAATAAAGCCGGATGCCGGCAGCGGAAGGGAGGCGGGCATTGAGTTCGGAAAAACACAACGCGGCCCCCGCGCACAACAAGCCGCCCGTGAGAATGGCCAGCCAGGCACTGTCCCCGGCCAGGAAACCGGCCACCTGCACGGCGGCCACAAAAGAGGAACTGGCCAGAGTGAGGCCAGCACTGGTTGCCACTACGGTACGCAGGGTGAGTACCCTTTTTAAACCCATTCTACTCACCCCAGATCATCAGGGAGATAAAATCCAGCCGCACAATATCATCCTCTGAACCGATGATTTTCAGCGTACCGTTCATATAGGGTTCTGTAGGGGTAATGTCGCCGTAAAAAAGGTCCGCCAGGGTCTCGCTGTCGGCGATTACCGTCAGGTCGGCCCGGGAGGGTGCACCTTCTTTAACTGATAACTCCCCATTCCGCAACTCCAGGGTATGCTGGGAAGGAATGTCGCTTGCCTGCACCAGGACTATCCGGTCCCAATCCCGGTTCATTATTTTCAGCCGCTCGTTTTTGTTGTACCCCTCCTGGAAGGCCAGGAGGCTGGCAGTAATTTCTTCGTGACTGGCCAATGGTGCCTACCTCCAAACAGATAGTGCAGATTCTAGCGCAGATATAGCACCCGGGGCTTAAAATCAAGGCGCCGTAAAAGGTCCAGGTAATCCCCGGGCGTAATTTCCTCCCAACGCTTTTGCAACAGGGCCACCAGAACCGCTTCCATGACATTGGTCCCAAAAGAACGCCCCTGAAACTCGGGCGTGGTGGTAACCAGACAGCCCGCTCCTTTTTCTTTTAAAAAGGCCACGTCATCAGCAGTGGTGGTGTTGGTAATAATAGTCTGCCCATCAAGCTGCGGCATGTAACGGCGTACCAGGTGAAAATCCCCGGCAATTACCTGTGCTTCCCGGTAATAATGCCCAAACTTCCTGACTTTTTCTTCATCCTGGGTTTCCTGTTTTTTCCCGGTGGGATAGAGCATATGAAAGGGTAACTTCGACATTTCAGGCAGCAGCCTGGCAGCCAGTTCTTCCAGCTCCTTGACCGTGCGAATGGGATAGGGAATACCGGCCGCGAAAATAAGATCCCCAAAGGTAAGATCGCAACCCAGCTCGTCAAAAGCCTCGGCCATCCCGAAGCGATCCACCGCACTCACCATCAGCACCCTGGTGCCGGGGGGGAGCAAATCCGTATGCTCCCGAAGATAATAAACAGCTTCCCTCTCCAGGGTGTTTTTCAAGCCACTGCCGTCCACAACCGGAGTCTTCCGGACGGCATCCATAAGCTTTTTGCCATCCCGGACCACATAACGGGTCCTTCCGGCGTACAGGTAGACATCAATACCACCCAACCCGATGGCATCCACTTTACCGTCCAGTTCTTCAAGCAACTGGATGGCCCGTTCAAAATCCCCGTCGGTACCCCGGCGGCTGATCTCGAAGCGTTCCCCCAGAAGCTCCACTTCCACCCGGTGATCCCGCCGGGATGAACCCAGGCTGACACTCACCACTCGTTTCAACGAAAGACCTCCATTTCCCAAACACACTGATCCTTAACCATTGTAACCAAATAGAGCTAAAAATACAAGCGCCGGCTTTTCATCTCTTGCTCCAAAAATCGGCGGACCTCTTCCGGTGCCGAGAGCTGCAGGGCTTGCAGGGCCACTTCCCGGGCTTCTTTTAAAGTGACCGCCCTGATTACTTTCTTAATTTCCGGCAGCGAACCCGCGGCCGCACTGAATTGATCCAGACCCAAACCCAGAAGAAGCATGGTGGCCAGGGGCTCCCCCGCCATTTCCCCGCACATGGCCACCTTCTTGCGGTTGTTACGGGCCACATCAATGACGTTCTTAACCAGGCGCAGGATGGCGGGGTGCAGGACCTGATGCAGAGGATTTATCCCTGCCGTAGCCCGGTCCACCGCCAGGGTATACTGTACCAGGTCGTTGGTTCCGATGCTGTAAAAGTCGACTTCGGAGGCAAAAAGTTCTGCGGTCAGGGCCGCAGATGGCACCTCCACCAGCAGGCCCACTTCGATCCGGGGGTCGAACTTTTGGCCGGCCCGGTCCAGTTCTTCCTGTGCCTGGCGGAGCATGGCCTTGACCCGGCGCAGGTCTTCAACCCGGGAAATGAGAGGGAACATCACTTTTACCCTGCCGAAAGCACTTGCCCGCAGGATCGCCCTGATCTGGGTGGTCAAGATTTCCTCGAAGTTCAAATTCAACCTTATTCCCCGGCAGCCCAAAAAGGGATTGGGTTCATAATGCGTAGGCTGAAAGAAGGGACTGGAAGGCCCTGCATAATCGAGCGTGCGGATAACCACCGGCCTTCCCCGCATCTTTTGCACTACCTGCAAGTAAAATTCGAACTGTTCGTCCTCACCCGGCATGGTATCCCGTCCCAGGAAGAGGTGCTCGGTACGGAAGAGACCAATTCCTTCCGCCCCCTGAGCCAGGGCACTATCCACTTCCCCGGGATGATCTAGGTTAGCGAACAGTTGAACACGGTACCCGTCCCTGGTTTCAGCCGGGAGGTCGGAAAGCATCTGCATTTCTTTTTTACAGGCCAGGTAGGTCTCCCGGCGGTGCTGGTACTCGGCCACCGTGGCAGGATCGGGGTTGAGAATGACCATACCTTTGCTGCCATCCACGATGATGAGGTCCCCGTTCTGTACCCGGTGTACAAAACGTCCCAGCCCCACTACGGCCGGAATTTCCAGAGACCGGGCCAGAATGCAGGCCGTACAGGTCCGGCCCCCCCTCTCAATGGCCAGGCCGAGAATGCGGGAACGGTCCAGCTGCATGCTGTCGGGGGCAGTCAAATCCCGGGCCACCACAATGGAATCTTCCTTCAGACGCGGTACCGGCGTCCAGGACTGGCCGAGCAGAATGCGCAACAAACGGCACCCCACGTCCCTGTAATCGGCTGCCCGCTCACGAAGGTACTCGTCGCCCGAATCCTCGAACATCTGAACGTAGTTGGTTACCACTTCACCCACGGCACCTTCTACATTGATACCGGACCGGATAAGATTTATAACTTCGGATTCAAAAGCGGCATCCTCCAAAATCATTAACTGGGCATGGAAGGTACCCGCCCGGTCCCGGCCGAGATCAGACATCGCCCGCACGTAAATACCGGCCAGTTCCTGGTGAGCCTGCCGGAGGGCGTGCTGCAGGCGGACGAGCTCCTGGTCAACCTCCTGGGGCAAAATGGTCTTCCGCTCAAACTCCAGTTGTTCCGGACGAAAGATAAAAACCCTGCCAATTGCAATCCCCGGTGCCCCGGCAATTCCTCTCAACATTTCGCTACCCCCCTTGAACCCTTATTTTTCAAAGAACAAAAATGGCCAGCAGTTGCTGGCACGGCTGGTACGATAAGAGCTGCTACTTCTAATATATTTTATTTTGAATTCGATGTGACTACCGTTTATTCCTCCCCATTTCGAACAAAAGAAAAAAATTTTTCTCGGAAGAAACAAGAACGGGAGGGAAAACCTCCCGCTACATTTCATCACTGATCCCGGGCACGACCATTTTCTTGTCCTGCCTGGCCTGTTCCAGCAGGGCCAGGGCCTCATCGGCCCCCTCCACGTAACCGGAACGCCACAGAGCCACCTGTGCCGGTGACAGTACAGGAGCTTCCACCTTTTCCCGAATGCGTTCCACCGCCTCATCGAAACTTTGCGGTGGCCCAAGACCGTCTTTTTTCCGCCGGTCCACACCCTCACCCCCACTTCAAACCTGCGCCCCGTGTTTTTCCAGTATGTCCACGGCGCCCCGGACCCTGTCTTCACTGGTAACAACCGTTACGAGAAACGCCCGCCCTCCCGCCGTACCGTAATCGTGTGCGGCCATGCCGCTAACCGAAGGGTCTGCAGCCTTGAGGACACGGGACTCACTGTTGGACAGGCTGTCGGTACCGGCGGAAAAAAGGGTCAAACCAGTAATGGTTTCCGCCCGGCCTGCGATGGCATAATTGACCTCCGCATTGTCCTCCACTCCGAAGCGGGAAACCCTGTCCAGGCTGATAGTCTCATAACCAGCAGCTTTCAATTCTTCTATGGCCCGCCGGGCTTTAGTGCTCGAAGGAAAGTAGGCCAGGATGGAACGCTCTCCCGAATTAAGCTGCATCACCATCACTCCCGACTTCTTTCCTGTTATTATGACCGCCGGGCCGCAAGATCATGCAAGTACAGCCTGTGTTGCAATTGCTACCGCTGGATATGCCGGTAAAAAAAGAGTAAAAACCCGGCCGTGGAACGCTGGGCCCGGGGCAGGAGGATGCTCGTCGCCTGGTGATATTTCTCCGCACCGGAAGAAGCCCGAACCAGGTGGTAATATTCCCTGGCCTCCCATGCATTGGCCGCCACCCACTCTTCGGGAGTCTGGCCCAGGTGGTACAGACCTCCCGAACGCACGCGGTAATAATGCTTTCGCTCCTTTACCCATTTCTCATAATCCAGATGCCCGTCGAAGAGCTGGCAGCAGGCGTGATGCGGAACACAGGCATCCTGTACCAGGTGCACGGATGCACCGAGCATAAATAAAGACTTGCGATAGTTTCCCTGCCGCCAGAACAAGAGCGCTTTCTCAAAATACTGCCTGCATTTTTGAGCCGCATTCGCCCACGCCCATACCCCTGTCCCCCGGAGGGGATCAAAATGATGGGTGGTGCTGCGCAGACCCCGGTCCGCCCAGGTGACCCCGGCATCGAGCTGGTCGGAAAACCGGTTGATTAACCGGGCACAGTCCCTGTAGCCGTCGTTATAAAGAATCACGCGTCCCTGTTCATTGCAAAAAACATGGGTATCACTGGCTCCCAGAACCTGTAAGGGAAGGTTTATGGATAACAGATAACGGGAGGCAGCAGTCACCGGATGGGTCAACCTGGCAACGTGAAGTTTCATTTCCCCACCTCATAGTTATTACCAGAAAGTAACCTTATTCATATTCTCCATGAACCATGAAAACCCCTTTATCATTTGTAAGGTTTGGGCAAGGGATTTTAAGTTTAGTATTTTTGAGACACGGGAAAATTGGGATTTAATTCACGAATTAATTTGCCTTATAACAATTATATGTTAAAATTATATTCAAGGCGGGGGGCGAGTACATGCAAAAAGGCTAACGATTCACAATCACCGGAAAGAGGCCAGATTCATCCATTGAACGAAAGAAAATTTATTTTAGTAAAAAAAGCACGTATGATAAGTCCACAGGCACCCCGTGGGAGGTGGGACCGTGAAACCTGCGCAAAACTTTAAATTTCTCACCGAATGTGGAATCAAAGCTACCCCCATACCGGGCACAAACAAGTACTTTATTGAATTCCAGGACGGCAGCAGCGTTTATGTGAATGAGAGGGCCTTCTTCAACCTCCTGAACTCCGGGGAAAGTACGGAAAACATCATCAGGCTGCTCCGTGAACAAAACCTCCCCCGCAATCATCCGGAACGGTACCAGAAATTATTCAGTACCAAAAAGCCGTGAAAGCTTGTCACGGCTTTTCAGCCTTTAAAAAGGTGGGCTTATTTTAAGCCCACCTTCCAGTTTTGACACCTGCTACAGTCTTAACCCCGCTTTTTTCTCCATCAGTGCCCGCACCTTCAAAGGTAAACCGAAAAGGTTTATAAAACCGGCAGCATCAGCCTGGTTGTATATTTCATCCCGGCTGAAGGTGGCCAGTTCCGGGTTGTAAAGAGAATAAGGCGAACTGACACCGGCCGGGGTGCAGTTGCCTTTGTAAAGCTTCATGCGCACCGTACCGGTCACCGTACGCTGGGTCACCTCAACAAAGGCGTCCAGAGCCTCCCGTAAAGGAGAGAACCATACGCCGTCATAAACCAGTTCGGCATAACGGGCGGCTACCAGTTCTTTGAAATGCATGGTCATCCGGTCAAGGCATATACTTTCCAGCTCGCGGTGGGCCAGGTAGAGGATGGTACCGCCGGGAGTCTCGTATACACCCCGGGACTTCATCCCCACCAGGCGGTTTTCCACCATGTCTACAATCCCCACACCGTTGGCCCCTCCGAAGACATTCAACTTCTCCAGCAGCGTCACCGGATCCAGTGATTCGCCATTGACCTGTCTGGGAATACCCTTCTCAAAATAGATTTCTACGTAAGTGGGTTGGTCAGGAGCCTTTTCCGGAGGCGTGGTCAGCAGGAGTACGTCCCCGGGCGGTTCTTTGGCGGGGTCCTCCAGGTCTCCACCTTCGTGGCTGAGGTGCCAGATGTTGCGGTCCATACTGTAAGGTCGTTCCCTGGTAACGGGAACAGGAATCCCCCGGGCCTGGGCGTAATCAATGGCATCCTCCCGGGAACGGATTTCCCACTCGCGCCAGGGAGCGATAATCCTGAGGTCGGGATTCAGCGCCTTCACTGAAAGCTCAAAGCGCACCTGGTCGTTCCCCTTGCCGGTTGCGCCGTGGGCCACGGCTTCCGCCCCTTCCCTTTCGGCCACTTCAACCAGCTTTTTAGCAATTAAAGGGCGTGCCATGGAGGTACCCAAAAGGTATTTGCCTTCATAAATGGCCCCCGCCCGCAAGGTGGGAAAGATGTACTCTTCTACAAATTCCCGTTTTACGTCCTCAATGTATATTTTGCTGGCACCGCTTTTTATAGCCTTTTCCTCCAGAGGGGCCAGTTCTTCACCCTGCCCCAGGTCGGCTACCATGGCAATGACTTCGTAGCCGTAGTTTTCTTTGAGCCAGGGGATGATGATGGAAGTGTCCAGTCCTCCTGAGTAAGCAAGAACTACCTTTTTCATAATGGTTAACTCCTTCGGAAATATTTTTTCGGAAATATTTTTTGTAACCCGGAACGTATCACGCCAGGAGGAGAGCCAGTACGGCCTTATGGGCATGCAGGCGGTTTTCCGCCTCGTCCCAGACAGCCGAGTGGGGCCCATCGATAATTTCCGGCGTTACCTCTTCACCACGGTGGGCGGGCAGGCAGTGCAAAAAGATAAAGTCGGGTTTGGCGTGGCGCACCAGTTCTTCGTTCACCTGGTAGGGGACAAAAACCCTCTGCCGTTGTTCAGCTTCCTGTTCTTGTCCCATACTGGCCCAGACATCGGTGACCACCACATCCGCCCCTGCAACCGCCGCCACCGGGTCGGTCAGGATTTCAATGCGGCTCCCTGTTGACAACGCGTCGGACCTGGCTGTCTCTACAATTTCCTCTCTGGGCTGGTAACCGGGGGGTGACGCCACGCTGATGTGCATGCCTGTTTTGGCACAGCCGATAAGCAGGGAATGACAGACGTTGTTGCCGTCCCCGACATATGCCAGCTTCAAGCCGGCCAGCCTGCCTTTGCGTTCCCGGATGGTCTGCAGATCGGCCAGGACCTGGCAGGGGTGCAGAAGGTCGGTCAGGCCGTTGATCACCGGGATATCGGCGTAGCGAGCCAGTTCCTCCACATCCGACTGGGCATAGGTGCGGATCATGATCCCGTCCAGGTAACGGGAAAGCACGCGGGCTGTATCGGCAATTGTCTCACCCCGGCCCAGCTGCAGGTCGCCGGCATTGAGGTACAGGGCATAGCCTCCCAGCTGGTACATGGCCACTTCAAAGGAAACCCGGGTGCGGGTGGAAGATTTCTGAAAGATCATGCCCAGGGTCTTCCCGGCCAGGTAAGGGTGGGGAATACCTTTTTTTTGTTTGGACTTCAACTCGTCGGCGAGATCCAGGATGGTCACAATCTCTTCGGGGGTGAAATCATGAAGGGAAAGGAGATCCCGACCTTTAAAGTTTTCCTTCACTGGTTAATCCCTTCCTTAAAATTAGAACTTCAAGATGAGGCAACCCGCTTCAGGTACGGCGTCGTCCCCCTCACCCATATGCTCTCCAGCACTGAACATTTTGAACCTGAGGAGAACCGGGATATCACGGTAAGGCCTCACGCTCCCGCACCAGCATTCCGGCGGTAAATTCCCGCACGCTTACGGGCCGGGGCTCCCCCCCGTGCTCCAGACACTGCAGCACCGTTGCCAGCACCCGGGCAGTATCCAGGGACGTCAGGCAGGGTACCCGGTACTCGGCAGCGGTACGGCGCAGGCGGAAGCCGGGCCGGGCGGGGTGCTTGCCCCGGGTGGGGGTGTTGATGACCAGGCTGACCCCACCTGAACGCAACAGGGCTGTCACATCCTCCACTTCCTGCACGGGTATGCCGGCAGCAGCAATGGCCCTCGCCGTTCCACCGGTGGCGTAAAGAGTGTAACCCAGGGCCGCATACTGGCGGATCACGGGCAGTGCTTCGATTTTATCCCTGTCGGCCAGGGAAACCAGCACCGCTTTCGGTGCACCAGGAGCAGAACCACCGGACGATTTAGTACCGTTCACGACCGGGGACGGACTTAAACCGCTGGCCACCATGGCCTTATAAAGTGCCCCGGGGAAAGTACGGTCGACTCCCATGACCTCCCCGGTGGACTTCATTTCCGGTCCCAGGGAAATTTCCACCTCACCCAGCTTTTCAAAGGAGAAAACCGGTGCCTTCACGGTAACGTAATCCGAAACCCTGCCCAGACCCGACCCGTAACCCTGATCGGACAGCTTTTTGCCCAGCATGGCCCGGGTACCCACCTGTACCATGGGCACAGCCGTCACCTTGCTTAAAATGGGCACAGTCCGGGAAGCGCGGGGATTCACTTCCAGGACATAGATGCCGTCTCTGGCCACCACGTACTGGATGTTCAGGAGCCCGCACACTTTTAGCGCCCGGCCAATCTGCAGGGTGTAGTCCACCACCTGCTCTATCTGGGCCGGGGTGAGGTTCTGGGGCGGGTATACGGCCATGCTGTCCCCCGAATGCACCCCCGCCCGCTCGATGTGCTCCATAATGCCGGGAATGAAAATATCCCTGCCGTCCCCTATGCCGTCGATTTCCACTTCCCGGCCCCGGATGTATTTGTCGACCAGCACCGGGTGACGGGGTGAAACCTGCACCGCCGTTTCCATATATTTTAGCAACTCCGGAGTGTTGTGGACAATCTCCATGGCCCGCCCCCCCAGGACGTAGGAAGGCCGCACCAGCACCGGGTACCCCAGGCTCTCGGCAATTTGCCGGGCCTGTTCCACGGTAAAGGCGGTACCTCCCTCTGTCTGGGGAATGCCCAGGCGGGATAAAAGGGCGCTGAATTTTTCCCGGTCCTCGGCGGCGTCAATGGATTCCACGGGCGTACCCAGCACCTTCACCCCGCGGGCGGCCAGCTCCCCGGCCAGGTTGATGGCGGTCTGGCCCCCGAACTGGACGATCACACCCATGGGTTTTTCCTTTTCCACCACGTTGAGGACATCCTCCAGGGTGAGAGGTTCAAAATAAAGCCGGTCGGCGGTGTCAAAATCGGTACTCACCGTTTCCGGGTTGTTGTTGATGATGATGGCCTCGACCCCTTCGGCCTGCAACCCCCAGACCGAATGTACCGAACAATAATCAAACTCAATGCCCTGGCCGATCCGGATCGGACCCGAACCCAGAACGATCACTTTAGGCCGGGAAGACACCATTACCTCATCCACGGCATCGTAGGTTGAATAGTAATATGGGGTGGCGGCCTCAAATTCCGCAGCACAGGTGTCCACCATCTTGTAAGCCGGGACAATGCCGTACTGTTTCCGAAGCGCACGCACCCGGTCGAAATCCAAACCGGTCAGCCGGGCAATATGGCTGTCGGCAAAACCATACGCCTTGGCCCGCCGGAGTAACTCGGGAGGGAGGGTGCGCCCGGCCGCCCGCAGCTCTCCTTCCAGAACCACGATGTTTTTTATTTTCTCCAGGAAGAAATAGTCTATGGCCGTAAGTTGAAATATTTCCCGCATGGCCCAGGCCCGGCGGAAAGCTTCGGCAATGGCAAACAGGCGCAGGTCGTTGGGGCGGGAAAGCAGTTGCTGCAGTTCCATTTCGCTCCAGCTGCCCGAACCCTTCCACTGCAGGCTGTCCACCCCGATTTCCAGGGAGCGCACCGCCTTGAGCAGGGCCCCCTCAAACGTGCGGTCAATAGCCATGACCTCGCCGGTAGCCTTCATCTGGGTACCCAGGGTGCGGTCCGCGCTGCTGAACTTGTCAAAGGGCCAGCGGGGTATTTTCACAACCACATAGTCCAGGGCCGGCTCGAAGCAGGCACAGGTTTTCCCCGTCACTGGATTGATGATCTCGTCCAGCCTCAAGCCGATAGCTATCTTCGCCGCGGTACGGGCAATGGGATAACCGGTGGCCTTGGAAGCCAGGGCGCTGGAACGGCTGACCCGGGGGTTGACCTCAATCACGTAATAGCGGAAGCTCTCCGGGTCCAGGGCGAACTGAACATTGCAGCCCCCCTCCACCTTCAAGGCCCGGATGATCTTAAGGGCGGCGGAGCGCAACAGCTGGTATTCCTTATCGGCCAGGGTCTGGGACGGCGCGACCACGATACTGTCCCCGGTATGGATACCGATAGGGTCGATGTTTTCCATGTTGCAGATGGTGATACAGTTGTCGGCTCCATCCCGCATCACTTCGTACTCTATTTCCTTCCAGCCGGCCACGCTCTTTTCCAGCAGCACCTGGCCGATGGGGCTCATCACCAGCCCCCGGTGGACGATGGCCTCCAGTTCCTGCGGACACGTAGCCATGCCACCCCCGGTACCGCCCAGGGTGTAAGCCGGCCGGACGATCAGGGGGTAACCGATTGCCCGGGCAAACTCCAGGGCCTGTTCCACGCTGGTGACCGTGGTACTTGGAGGTACCGGCTCACCTATGGCCAGCATGGTCTCCTTGAACAGTTCCCTGTCCTCCGCCCGGCGGATGCTGTCCAGGGAAGTGCCCAGCAGTTCCACACCATATTTTTCCAGCACCCCCTGGCGGGCCAGTTCCACGGCCAGGTTCAGCCCGGTTTGACCTCCCAGGGTGGGCAACAGCCCCTGGGGCCTCTCACGTTCGATTATGCGGGCCACGGTCTGCCAGGTAAGGGGCTCGATATAGATCTGATCGGCCATGTGGCTGTCGGTCATGATGGTGGCCGGGTTGGAATTCACCAGCACCACCTGAACCCCTTCCTCTTTGAGGGCCCGGCAGGCCTGGGTACCGGCATAGTCGAACTCCGCGGCCTGCCCTATAATAATCGGGCCGGAGCCAATAACCAGTACCTTGTTGATGTCTTGACGTCTGGGCATGGCTATCCTCCTGCTGCCAAAGTTACCGTTTCATCTCGGCCAGGACGCCGGCCAGGATTTCCACCGCCTCATCCACCTCGGCCTTTGTGATAATCAAGGGAGGAATAAAGCGCAGGATGTGATTGTCCACACAGTTAATTAACAAACCCCTATCCTGGCATTTGCCAACGATCTCCCTGCCCTCGACAGCCAGTTCCATACCCAACATCAGCCCCAGGCCGCGCACTTCCCGGATAAAGGGGAAACGGCCTGCCAGTTCCGAAAGGCGCCCCTTAAAATACGCCCCCACCCGGGCGGCATTCTCAATCACACCCTCATGGAGCAGGTATTCCACGGCGGCCAGCCCGGCCGCACAGGCGAGGGGGTTGCCCCCGAAGGTGGAAGCGTGGTCGCCGGGACTGAAAGCCGACGCCACCCTCTCCCTGGCCACCATGGCTCCGATGGGGAACCCTCCGCCCAGGGCCTTGGCCAGCGTAAAAATATCCGGCTCCACTCCGTAATGCTGGTAGGCCAGGAACTTACCCGTACGGCCCAGACCGCACTGCACTTCGTCAAAGATCAGCAGGGCATCGTAACGGTCACAGAGCTCCCGGGCCGCCTTTAAGAATTCAGGCGTGGCCACGTTCACCCCGCCCTCGCCCTGGACCGGTTCAAGCAGCACCGCACAGGTGCCGGAGTTCACGGCCCGGGAAAGGGCCTCCACATCATTGAAGGGAACGTACTTAAACCCCGCCGGAAGTGGTTCAAAACCCTTCTGGTACTTCGGCTGAGCCGTGGCGGTGATGGCCGCCAGGGTACGCCCGTGGAAAGATTTCAGGGCCGTGATGATTTCATATTTTTCCTGACCGCCGTGAATTTTACCGTACTTGCGTGCGAGCTTGATGGCCGCCTCGTTGGCCTCGGCACCACTGTTGCAGAAAAACACCCGGTCCCCGCAGGAATTTTCCACCAGCAACCGGGCCAGCTTCGCCTGGGGTTCTATATAGTAAAGGTTGGATACATGCATCAATTTCCGGGCCTGGGAAGTTATAGCCTCAACCACTGCCGGGTGGCAGTGGCCCAGGGAGCAGACAGCCAACCCGGCCACAAAGTCAAGGTACTCCTTCCCTTCGGCGTCCCAAACCCGCGCCCCCTGTCCGCTCACCAGGGCCAGGGGGAAGCGCCCGTAGGTCCGCATGACGTATTTATCGGTAAGCTCGATAATTTCCGCACCGGCCACATCTCATTCCTCCCTGCTCACCGGACCACCATGGTACCGATGCCTTTATCCGTAAACACTTCGAGCAAAATGGAGTGTGGTACCCGCCCATCCAGAATGTGCGTGGTGTTCACACCGCCGTAAAGGGCACGGGTACAGCACTCAACCTTGGGGATCATGCCGCCACCGATAATGCCTCTGGCGATCAAATCAGGTACATCGTCCGCCCGGATCACCGAAAGCAGGGAGTCTTTGTTTTCCCTGTCTTCCAGAATGCCTTCCACGTCGGTAAGGATAATCAGCTTGTCGGCACCCAGGGCCACCGCCAGTTCCCCGGCGGCGGTATCGGCATTGACATTGTAACTCTCCCCCTCGGGGCCCGCCGCCACGGGGGCCACCACGGGAATATAGCCTTCATTGATTAAGGTGTGAACGATAGCCGGGTTAACCTTTTTCACCTGACCCACGCATCCGATGTCCACCAATTCCACCGTCCCGTCGGGCTGGTACACCCTGCCGGGTTTCTTTACGGCCTGGAGCAGGCAGGCATCCTTGCCCGAGAGGCCGACCGCCTTGCCGCCGATGCGGTTGATCAGGGATACGATTTCCTTGTTCAACTTGCCCGCCAGGACCATTTCCACTATTTCCATGGTTTCTTCGTCGGTGACCCGCAGGCCGCCCACAAAGCGGGACTCGATACCCAGCTTCTGGAGCATGGCCGAAATTTCTGGTCCCCCCCCATGGACAATTACCGGATGCATGCCCACATACTTCATTAAAACAACATCGGTAAGCACGGCCTTTTTCAACCCGCAGTCCACCATAGCATGCCCGCCGTATTTGATAACCACGGTCTTACCGTAAAACTTCTTTATGTAAGGCAGGGCCTCCACAAGAATGGCCGCTTTTTCCTGTGCGCTGAGCAATCGGATACCTCCCCGGTTTAACCTTCCTTAAAAAAGCCAGGTACAGGCGTTATGTCCGGTAGCTGGCGTTAATGTTTACATACTCGCAGGTCAGGTCGCAGCCCCAGGCAGTCGCTTCATATTCTCCCGCCTTTAAATCCACCAGCACCCGCACCTCACGGCCCGCCAGCACAGACGAAGCTGCTTCCTCATCAAAGGGCAAAGCCACTCCATCTCTGGCCACCATTATGTCACCCAGGTATATATCCACGCGGTCGGGATCAAAGTGCGCACCCGAGTAACCCGCAGCGCAGATAATACGCCCCCAGTTGGCATCCTGGCCGTATATGGCCGTCTTAACCAGGTTGGAAGCTACCACCGCCCGGGCGGCCAGGCGGGCATCCCTCTCGCTGGCGGCATTGGTCACCTTCACTTCCAGCAACTTGGTGGCCCCTTCACCATCCCTGGCCACCGCGCGGGCCAGACGGGTGCATACTTCGGTCAGAGCGTCACGCAACAGGCGGTAATCTTCATTTTCAGCGGTAATTTCCGGGTTTCCGGCCAGGCCGTTGGCCAGGGCCAGGACCATGTCATTGGTGCTGGTATCACCATCCACGCTGATCATATTGAAGCTGCGGTCCACCGCATAACGAAGCATTTCCTGGAGACAGGGAGCGGAAACGGCCGCATCGGTGGTGATAAAACAGAGCATGGTGGCCATGTTAGGGTGAATCATCCCGGAGCCCTTGGCCATCCCCCCGACGGTTACCGTGTGCCCGCTCAGAGTAAGAGAAACAGCCGTTTCCTTTGGCTCGGTATCGGTGGTCATAATGGCTTCGGCAGCGTCCGAGCCCCCCCGGGGAGAGAGTTCGCGGGCCGCAGCGGCAATACCCGGCAAGATACGGTCCATGGGCATGGGCTGGCCGATAACCCCGGTCGAAGCTACCAGGACATCCTCCTCGGGAATATTCAATACACGGGCCGTTTCCCGGGTCATGGCCAGGGCATCCCTGATACCCTGCTCGCCATTGCAGGTATTGGCGTTGCCGCTGTTCACCACCACCGCCCGGGCCGAACCACTGGCTATGCGCTCCATGGTAACCAGCACTGGTGCACCTTTCACCAGGTTGGTGGTGAAGACTCCTGCAGCCCGGGCCGGAACCCCGGAAAAAATCAAGGCAATATCCCGTTTTCCTTTATATTTCACTCCAGCGGCCACTCCCGCGGCCAGAAAGCCCTGCGGGGCGGTGACACCGCCGCTTTTCTCTTCCCACGTACTGGCCAAGCCGGCATTCCTCCTTATCCACCTTGAAGATAGCACTTGCCTGCCGTTTGCACCCGCTCGCTTCGTTCCCCAGCACTCACCGGATCCAGATACCTGCGTAAGGATTGAAACTGCACACAATTGGCATTCAGCCATACCCAATAACTCTGGTTGCAGTCAGTGCCGGGTCAATGTCGCTCGCTCATGTGCAAACGGCAGTCATTTTTACCTTTGTTACGGATATACCCCCGGTCCGTAAAGCCCCGTATCCTCCGCCAGCCCGAACATTATATTCATATTCTGGACCGCCTGGCCGGCGGCTCCTTTGATCAGGTTATCGATGGCGGAAATGATTACCACCCTGCCGGTGCGCCGGTCCACCACCAGGCCAATGTCACAGTGGTTGGAGCCGGCCACCATCCTGGTCGCTGGCAGCATGCCGGCGGGCAACACCCGGACAAATTTCTCCTCCTTGTAAAATTCCCGGTAGAGGGCCAAAACTTCCTCCGTGCTCTTCAACCGGGTCAGCCGGGCGTAGATGGTGCTTAAAATACCCCGGATCATGGGCGTCAGGTGGGGAGTGAAGGAAACCAGCACCTTTTCGCCGGCCAGGGCGCTTAATTCCTGCTCGATCTCAGGGGTGTGACGGTGTACAGCCACCCCATAGGCCTTTATGCTCTCGTTAACCTCGCAGTAATGGGTGTTCAGAGACAATCCCCGCCCGGCCCCTGAAACGCCGGATTTGGAATCGATGATGATGGAGCCGGTATCCACCAGGCCTTCTTTTAACAGGGGGGCCAGAGCAAGAATCACGCTGGTGGGATAACAACCCGGATTGGCTACCAGCCGGGCGGTACGGATTTCGTCCCGGTGGATCTCCGGCAAGCCGTACACCGCTTGAGGCAAGAGCTCCGCAGCTATGTGTTCGACTTTATACCAGTCCCGGTAAACTACGGGGTCGTGCAGGCGAAAGTCCGCTCCCAGGTCCACCAGGGCCTTTCCCCCACCAATAACTTCCCGGGCCACCGCCATGGCATGGCCGTGGGGCAGGGCTGTAAAGATAACGTCGCTTCTGTCCACCAGGGCCGGCAAGTCCTGCTCTTCGCAAGCCAGGTCCACATACCCGTAAAGGTGCGGGTAAACCTCCCAGAAGGCCTTGCCGGCATAACTCTGGGTGGTCAACCCCACCAGTTCTACCTGCGGGTGGGCGCTCAACAACCTGACCAGTTCGGCACCGGCATAACCGGTTGCCCCGATAATGCTTGCTTTAATAGCCATAATCGTCAGGCACGGACCCGGACGGCCGGGCGCCGGAATCCCGGGTCGCCTCTTGAGACTCCTTTCTATAAAGGGATGGTTTTTTAAATATAATATAAAGGGATGATTTATAATTATACAATTGATTGTATAAAAATACAATCTTTAAAGATAAATAATTATTCCCCCCGTACTGGTTACAAAGATCATCAACTTTCAGCGCTCCACGGGAAACGCAGGATCAGGACCAAAGCCAGCAGGAGCCCCGCTACCGCCAGGAGGTTCAGGGCGTGAAATACGGCCGGCACGCCCAGGTGGTCGGCCAGTACCCCCAGCAGGGTTACGCCCACGCCCCCCATACCCACACCAAAGCCAATGGTGAAACCGCTGGCCAGCCCCTTGCGGTGGGGCATCAGCTGCTGCCCGAGGACGATGGTGGTCGAAAAGGTGCTGATCAGGGCCGCACCTATAAAGGCCAGGAGCACCAGGGCGGCCGGGCCGCCACCGGCATGGAGGAATAGATAAATCAGTGGAATGAGCAGCGCCATGGAACCGGCCATCACACGGGGTGCTCCCAGGACGTCGGTTAGAGGGCCCCCCAACAGGGTACCGAAAGCCCCGGCCAGCAGAAAGACGGATACAAA
The DNA here is from genome assembly GCF_049701015.1 of Desulfofundulus sp. Lineage (NCBI taxonomy): Bacteria > Bacillati > Bacillota > Clostridia > Eubacteriales > Peptococcaceae > Desulfofundulus > Desulfofundulus sp. The sequence goes on along the minus strand of NZ_JBNATZ010000002.1, from coordinate 19,519 downwards.
ATAGCCGGCCAGGTGTGCATTGCCGTGCAAATAGTCGGTGTAATAAAGGGGTATGTAGGTGGAAAGCCCCGCGTGCAGCCAGGAACGAAAAATGATAAAAATGAGGAGCAGGGCGAAGGAAGCCAGTGTTCCTTTGTCCCATTCCACAACGGCAGTCCGGTTTTCCCCCGGGAGGGCCGTCCCGCTTCTTTCTTTTCCACCTGTAAGGTCCAAAGGACGCTCCGCCCCCCCTTCCTCCTGGAGGGAATTCAGGCGTGGCCAGTATAGCAGCAGGATGCCGGCGGTAAACAGAGCGGGCAGGATAAAATAAACCGTGGCCTTCGCTCCACCAAGGGTCAGAAGCCAGGCCATAAACAGGGAACCCAGGCCAAAACCCAGGTTGCCGCCCACCGAAAAAACTGCCATGCCGCTCCCCTTGCGCTTCCCGCTGACCAGGTTGGCCGCCCGGGAGCCTTCCGGGTGGTAGGCCGCCACACCCAGGCTGGAGATGGCCACTGCCAGCAATAGAACGGAGAACCAGGGCAGAAGGCCGGTAGAAGCCAGACCTGCACCGGCCACCAGACAGCCCGCCGGCAAAAGCCAGCGAGCCGGGCGCCGGTCAGCAAAATAACCGAAAACAGGCTGGATAACTGATGAAGCCACGTTGGACACAAGCACTAAAAGACTGGCCTGAGCATAAGTAAGAGCAAAGACCTGCTTTAATACCGGGAGCAAAGCTGGTAAAGCACCCTGGGCCATGTCGGTGACCAGGTGGCCCCAGGATAACAGCAGGAGCACACCGGCCACAGGCCTTTTCTGTCTGGCCGCTTTTCCCGCAGGCATTGTGCTGCTTGTTGCTTCCATTTTTGATGCGGACAAATATTCCACCCCCATTTATGTTGCAAACACCGGCTCCTCGCAGAGCTTTAACCTGACGATAACATCATTAAGGTTAATCTTACGCTTCTTTTCAACGCTGTGGCAATACCAGAAAGAGAGCAAATATGAAGTTAATATGTTAATATTCAATTCTTTTTACCGTTTTCGGGAGCTTTCAGGAACACAAAAAAACTGCCGTCTTTATAGAAAGGCGGGCAGTAACCATACCGGTCAAGTAACCGCATCATGCATGTTTATACTTCTTTCAAAACAGAAACACTGTTAAGCACAAAGCTTGCCTGAAAACAGGGCAGGGAACATCCCTAACTTTTTCCCGTCAGGGAGTCCAGTACCTGCAGCGCTTCCGTGGCGTAAGCGGCCGCCGGGCCGCCGCCCATCAATACGGCCACACCCACGGCTTCCATTATTTCTTCCCGGGTGGCGCCCAGCTCCAGGGCCTTTGCCACATGGACTGCGATGCAGTAGTGGCACCTTATGGCCACGCTAATGCCTATGGCAATCAACTCCTTTTGCCTGGCGCTGAGGGCTCCGTCACTGATGACGGCCTCGTGCAAATCCCGGAATCCCTTCATCACCCGGGGCAACTCTCTGGCCAGCTTGCCCACACCCTGGTTGAAGCTCTCCAGTGTTTTTTGTACGTCCATAATTTTCACCTCTTTATTATTTATACCTTAAGCTCTTTATCTATTCGACTCCTTAGCTAAAGTTTCCTTCCCACCGGATAATTTTATACCTTTGGCTACCCGGATTCACAGAGAGAGGACGGCGGCTCCACACACTCCTGTTCCAGACGCAGGCCCTCCTCGAGCATTTTTTGAATCACGGGGTGGAAGAGGCGGTAATCCGGGTCCCCCAGCAGAGCACGGAGGCGCCGGCCGTACGAGGTGGCAAAGGGCGAAGCAAACCGGCGGTATCGTTCCAGGGTGGACACATCCATGTACAGGGGCTTCAGCCCGGGCAGGCAGCGCTTCTCAAGGTGGACAAAAATGGAAAAGCCCCCGTAGTCAATGTCGCCCCAGTGGAAAAACGGCACCGCACGACCGGTACCGGCCAGATATTCCCGCAGTTTACTCAAAAACCGCCGGCGAACTGAATTATGATAACCCCCCAGGTATATGGCCAGAAATTGGTCGCGGCAGGTCTTAACGAACTGGTAAAAGGGGGTCAGGTTTTCAATAGTGATAATGTAATCGGCGGCAACATTTTTAACCGTCAGCCGGTCAACCATTTCCGCCGGCAACCCCAGGTCCGGGGAAAAATCTCCCACCCGCAGGGTACAGCCTTCAACTGCAAATTCCAGGTTACCGCTGATGAAAATGTGCTGGGGGTTGTCCACAACCCCCAGTTCGGCCAGAGCCTGATTGACCTCTGCGGCGCTAAGGGTGGCTTTGTTTCCCCCGCCGTCTTTTCCCCAGTCCGGGTGAAAATCACGGACAATTCGCGCCACAGTTGGAGCCAGATTGTTAAATGCCTTGCTATTGCCAAGCACCCGGAGGCTGAAAACCCGCCTGGGTATCTCCTCCTGCAAAAGGCTCAGCTCACGAATGACCATGAAAAGCTGCTCCGCATGCCCCCGGTCCGCAGGATCCAGGTAGGGCTGACTTTCCCCTTTTTCCATTCGCCGGGCAACAGTATGGAAGAATTCCTGCGCCCAAGGGGCCGCCCCCCGGGCATAGTCTCTGGCCAGGCGGGCCAGTTCCCTGAACTGCTCCGCCCTCGAACGCCGTTTCAGCCGGGCGTAGACCTCACCCAGGCGATCAATATTCAAGGCCACTTTCTCAATTAGATTGTTTTCCTCAAACTTGACCCAGCGAATCTCAATCAACCCCCGGAGCTCCAAAGCCAGGGCTGCCCCATTGATCTCTTCTTTATACCGGGCGGTGGTATCGTCAAAATAGCGGGGTATGGTCCGGGGGTTGAAATGAAGCCAGATGCGCCGGCTGCTCCCTTTGCCCCTGGCCAGGGCGCTGCGCTCATACTTGTCCACCAGAGTCTCCAGAATATAACGTTCGTAGTCCATTGTCATCACCAAAACCACAGAATCTAACCAGCCACCCTTTCCACAGCCTCAATCCGGCTTTCACCAACTGCTTCCTTAAACTGCTTGTAATCTTCTATCCAGCTGTTTTTACCATCGCGCATCACCAGGAGGGTGGTTGTCACATGGGGGCTGATAAACTCGCACTTGTCGGTAGGGGCTGCGATAATAGCCTGCATACCCATCTCATTGATAAAGCGCAGGGAATTTTCCATGCGGTCGACATCCATCCGGTTGAAGGCTTCGTCAAAGAGCATCAACCGGATGCTGTCCCGGTTGGTCTTGGCCCGGTAAAGTTGGGCAAAGGATGCCACAATGGCCACGTAATATGGGGTCTGAGTCTCACCCCCCGATTTTTCCCGACAGACCTTGCTAAAGGTAGAGGTTTCACCGTTGGCATGGGTAATTTTGATATCATAATCCAGAAAACTCCGGTAATCGGTGTATTCCGCAATGCTTTCGGGCAGGTACCTGGGCGACAGGTTGCTTATTTTATCAAACAACTCGTCCAGGGCCTCCCGGTGTCGCTGCTGAAAAACACTGTCAAAAAGGGAGATACCCCCCTCCACCATTTCCGTATCCTCGAGCATCTGGTAGAACTTGCGGTGCTTTTCGGAAGGGTATACCAGAAAGCGGTATTTATCTCCGCCAAAAGAAATACCCTTTAAAGCTTCGTTCAAGAAGTCAAATTCATTGCGGGCATTTTGAATGTTCTCACGCAGCTTGTAGATGAAGTGTTCCTTGAATTCCTCCTCGGCTTCCCTTTTGGCCTCGTTGATTTTCTCCTCATAGTCGGGCAGCTCGCTTCCCACCAGTTTCTTATATTCCTCTACCCACTCGTCATTCTCATCCGCTTCTATTCGCCCGCCGAACTGGTACTTGTTGTTATATTCGGCCTTGAGAAGTTCCAGGGCCTTTTCCTTGTTAAAAATAAGCGTTTCCACGCTCTTTCGGTTGAGGGTGAAGTTGGCCGCTACCTCCTGGGGTGAATGACGACGGATCTCCCGGGCGTAACGCCTTTCCCCCTCGGGCACAACATGGGAGTTCAAGGAGCAAAACAGCCGGAACTCCTCCTCCAGCCGGGCATGTTCGCCTTCCAGGGCCACCCGCTCCGTTTTTTTCTGTTCCAGGGTGGTGAGTAATTCTCCCTGCCGCTGGTTATATTTCTCAATCCGGCTGTTTAAGGCATCCATTTCCTGTTCCAATTGATCCAGCTTTTGTTGCAGAGCGTCGATGCCTGAAGTATCCACCCCGGCCAGCTCCCGTTCCCTGACGGAAAGCTCCCGCTGTAACGCGGATAGCTCCCGCCACGTACCCCGGTGCTCTTTCAGGAAGATATAATACTCCTCCCGGCTGCTTGTCATCTGGTTCAGCCTTTCCAGTCTTTCCAACCTGGAGAGCAATTCATTCCTTAATGCAGCAATCTCCTGCAGACGGGCTTCTTTGCGAGCAATCTGGCGGGCATAGGCCCGTTCACCGATAAAGGGGGTTTCGTACACTTCGAATTTAATCTGCCGGGCGGTATGATTGCTGTAGGTCATGCAGGTCGGGGTAATGGCCCGACGGTAATTTTTCAGTTCCTGTTCATTCTCACACTTGATCAGGTCGCCCATCAGCTGGTGGACGTAGGCCAGAGCATAGCGGTTCTGGGAGCGTACCTCGCAGGCCAGGGAGTTGGGTTCAATGCGGTTCAAATATTTCAATACCCGGCCGGTATTGACCAGGCCCACCCCTGAGATCCTCAGTTCCTTTTTGTGTTTTTCATAGACGGAAAGGGCATAATCAAAATGTTCCGGCTCCACAATCAGGTCGAAGCGCCGGGTGTTGAGCCAGCCTTCCACCGCGTCCTGCCACTTCTCGTCGGGAACTCCCAGAAGCTCGCAGAGCACCCCGGGCTCCACGTCAATGCCTTTCACGGCGCGGAATTTTTCCCGGATCAGATCCCGCAGGTCGGTCACCTTGCGGTCGTAAATATGCTTCTTGTTGCGCAGGCTGGCCAGTTCCTGCTGCAGGGTCTGCTCCTCCTGATCCAGCTCCTTCAGCTTGCGCCGGATTTCCCAGGCCTGTTCCTGCACCCTTTCCCGTACCCTCCTCAGTGTTTCCCGGCCCCGGTCAATCAACCGGCCCAGGGCATCGAGAGATTCCCCGTCACCGTGGGGCAGGGGTTGCCCCTCCCCAACCTGCCCGTCACCGGCCGCGGCCAGCCCCTGGAGCCCGTCCACCAGCTCCGCGAGCATACTGCGCTCAGCCGGTAAAAGCGAATCTTCCCCTGCCTCGTCCAGGAGTTGCACCAGCACCCGGCATTCCTCCCGGGCGGTTTTAGCTACCAGGCTGCAAGCGCGGGACAGTTCCTTCACCCGTTCCTTGAGGGTGCGGATCTCACCTTTCAAACGCTCCACCAGCTGCCAGGTGGTATTGACCGCCAGGGCGTCCCGGTAGGACCGCTCCTCCTCCCGGTAGCGTTTCAACCGCTCCCTGGCCCCGTCCAGAGCCTGGCTCAACCGGGCCAGTTCTTCTTCCAGGGCCCGGGCCTGTTCCAGATTGGTCTGCAGGCTGGCCGCCACCCCGTCCCGGTTGGCCCGCAGGATTACATAATCCTGGATCAGGGCCCTTTCCCGGTCCCGCTGGATCTCCCGGTATTTATCTCTAATACTTTCCAGAGCGGCTATTTTCTCCCTGGTCTGGGCCGCCAGGTCGCTGTACTCTTTGTATCGCTGAAGGTTTTCCCGCATAATATCGATATTTATTTGCTTTTCTTCCAATACGTAGGAGTAAACAAACTGGCGTATATCCGTAATCGGCTTGAAGGAGATGGCTTTTACAAAAAGGGTGAAGAACCGGTCCCCCAGGGAACCCAGCTTGTGGAGCAAATCAGCCTGGTATTTTTCCACCGTGGGATAAATGGTGGCCCTGCGGTCCCTAACCGCGGCCCGGAACTCCCGGATATTGCGGGGGTGCTTGCCCGCTAAAAAAAGGCTGTCATCGAGACGGCAGTCCTCGATTTTGAAAAAACGGCTTTCATAGGTCACGTCATCGGCGTAGGAATCAATCACGGCACCCAAGAGGAAGTAGTTTTGCCTGGAGGTATCATAGAATTCCAGAACCACATAGGAAGTGACGTCGCCCTGGCGTTCGTACTTGCGGCCGCTCTCGCTGTCCCGCCCGGTCTTACAGCGCACGTAACCCAACAAATCCCGCCTGGTCTCGTCGAAGGCGGAAATGTTAAATTTTACCCGCCGCAGGTCGGCCACCAGCACGTACTGGATGGCGTCCAGAATGGTGGATTTGCCGCTGCCGTTATCCCCGGTGATCAGGGTACTGCCCCGGATATGTATGGTTTCGTTGGTAAAATAGTGCCAGTTAATCAACTTGATGCCGGTTAATTCTTTCAATTGCACCAGCTCCTCAGCGCCTTTTTCCTGTTAAATACTCAGTTAACCCGGTGGATACGGCCCAACAACTCACCAAAATATGACTCCTCCTGTGTTTCAGGCTTAATTGAAACATCCGGTTTTAAGAAGAGCCAGTATCCCGGTGGGTACCGGGTCCCCGCTCACACTCCAGTGTTCACATAAGAGGCACACCGCATCCTTCCTGCAACGGTTCTACTGCATATTTCCGTTTTCCTCTTCCCGCTCTTCCTCCGCCCCGGCGCGGCGGTAGGTATCCAGTTTCTCGTACACCTGCCGGATGTCCTCCACCCGCAGGGCGAAGAGAATGGTGGGAAAGACTTCCAGTCGGCAGTCGGGGTCGGTGACCTCACCGTCCAGTACCCGCAGGATGTTGAAACGTTTGAGGAGGGCCATGGTTTCCCGCAGAGTCTTTTTGTCAATGGGCCGGTTGCGTATTTTCAGGGCCGCATACTTGTCCTGGATCTCCTGCACGGTGACCATTATGTTCTCCGTAACGTTGATTCGACGGCGCTTTTCTTCGTAACAGAGGCGCAGGATGAGGATGATAATGCTCTCTTCCAGTTTCAGGCGCAGCCGGTTATAGGCGAAATCGCTGAAGACACGGTAGACTCCAAAGGCCCGGTCCCCTTCCAGGCTCCAGCCTCCCAGCTTCAAATAGGCCCGCAGGAGGTCTTCGTGCCGTTCAATAAAATAGTAATCCCGGCGGTTTTCTTCGTTTTTGCGGGTGATGAATGTGCAGGAGAGAAGCCTGTTCACCACCCGGGTAAATTCTTCCCGCTCCGACGGAAGCAGGTGGTTCCAGTGTTCCAGCAGTTCCATCAGGCTCGTCCTTCCTTATTTTCTTTCAAAACGCAAATCTCTAAATTCAAAGCGGCCGCCGGCACAGGACACCCGGGACCTTCCTTCCCGGTGCACCCGGTAACCTACCTGGCGCGAACGCCCGTAAGCCGTAGCATAGATCAGTTTGATAAATTCCTCCACATCCTCGATGCCCAACTCCCGGGCGCAAATCTCCTTTCGCCCGGCCAGTTTTTCCATCACCCAGCCGTTGATCTTCTCGCGGGTCATGCGCCTTTCCAGTTGCTGCCGGAAGGAGCGCAGCCGCTCTCTACGGCGCTCCGGGTCAATTTCCTCCAGCTCTTGCACTTCCCGGGGCTGGTGCTGCCTGGCCGCCTCCCTCCCGGTATAGAGGGACTCCCGGTCCAGAAATCCCTGGGTGAAGAGGCTGAACAGGTGGTTCAGCTCTTCCGGAAGGTAGTCGTCGGGGCGCACGCCCTCCTGCACGCGCAACTCGGCCAGGAGTTTCAAAATTTCCATCAACTGGCCTTCCACGTCTTTACTGCTGTTCAGGATGTACTTCAACTGCTGGAAGGAAGCGTTGGCATAGCGGGCATTGCGCCGGTCGATTTCATCCAGCAGATCGTCCAGACCGATGTAGGCCTGGCGGATGTAGTCAATACGGCGGTAAATCTCCTGCCGCGCCGTGGGCAGATCCGGAAAACGCTCCCGCTGCACTTCCAGACCGGCCGTCCGGTCCACCCAGGCCGCATCGTTGTACCACTGGTTCAAACGGGCAACAATCTTCGGACGGTAGCGGGAAACGTTGTCCGAAGTTTTCAGGCGATGGTAGCTGCGGTCGATAATTTCCTCCATGTAGTCTTTAAAATGAATCTTTAAAATCTCCCGGGGCTCCTTTTCCGCCAGGACCCGTTCAATATAACGCTTGATGTTGTGATTTAAGGACTTCAAACCGTTGATCAGCTGCTCGGTCTGCTCATAGGCTTTTTCCAGAGCCAGGTTGCCCTGGCGGTCGGCCTCCTCGGAATGGAGCAAAGTGTAGGTGGCATAAACATATCCCTGGTATTCCACCTGCCGGTGGCGGCGGACCTTGTCCAGCACATCCAGGATTTTTATGGCATAATCGGGCAGGCTGATGTACTGCACGTAATTGCTGTACACCTCGCTGACCACCCAGCCCGTGGCCTCCAGCTTGCGAAGTATAAAAGCGGCCCTTTCCCGGGGCCCGGCCGGTGTATCAAAGGATTCCTCCCAGACCTCATCAGCCAGGGCCTGTTCAAAAAAGCCGTCCTTTTGTTCTATATAATCAAGAATCAGGTCAATGACCACCTCCCGTTCCATCCCGAAGGTGGTCAGCTGGTACTGGTCGTAAATGCGGAACAGGATGGCCGCGTAGTCTTGCTTTAAGGGGCTGGCCAGGACCGAAAAAAACCGCTCCGGGATGACGGCAAAGAGGTTCACTTCTAAACCCCTCCCGGGGAAATTTTGTAGCTGGAGTTGTTTTCGGCATCGCCGACAAAATTCCTCTTAATTGTATTAATTTTTCAGTGGGAAATCAAAAAACCATTTTAATCAATTGTCCTATAAACTATTGGGGTAATGGTACTGGCCCGCCCTCGGCGGGCAGGCCGGGAGGCAGTTACCTCAGTACATTTTAACCCGGGGAAATTCGCGTTTTGTTGTTAAAGATCATGTCCTGCATGGTATAATGGTGAGGGGATAAAAATGCAGAAACAAAAACAAACACCCGGGCGGCAGGGCCCGGGCGTAGCATTTGTATTGTTTTCCACTATTTGTTTTAGTATTGAACCTATCGCGGCCAAAGTCGCCTACCGGGGTGGTGCCACCGTCATGACCACTCTCACCCTGCGTTACTTTCTGGCCGCCGTAACCTTCTGGCTGCTCACCCTGGCGGGAGGTTGTCCCTTCAGGCTACCCCGCCGCCAGCTGCTGGCCGTAGTGGCTCTTTCCCTGGGAACTCAAACGCCGACCGTACTGGCTCTTTTCGAGGCTTTCCGCTACATACCGGCTGGAATGGCCATTTTATTTCTCTACTTCTACCCCACGGTGGTCACCATCCTGGCCTTTTTCTTTTTAAAAGAACCTTTCACCTGGCAGAAAGCGCTGGCCCTCTTGCTAACCCTTGCAGGATGTGCCGTAATCCTGGGACAGCCGGTGAAAACACTGGATCCACGGGGCGTGATACTGTCCCTGACCGCTGCTTTCACCTACGCAATTTTCCTGGTAGGTTCCACACGCCTGCTGGCCTCCATAGAAACCCCGGTATACAATGCCTGCGTTTCCACCATTCTGGCCCTCGCCGTGGGGGGACTTGCTCTCACCAGCAGGCAGCTGAACCTTTTCTTCAGCTCTCAAGCGCTGGTGGCCATCGGGGTGCTGGGCATCGTCTCCACCGTCCTGGCCATGGCGGCCCTTATGCGGGGGGTAAAGGAAATCGGGGCCTCCCGGGCAGCCATCATCAGCACCTTTGAACCGGTGGCTACAGCGGTGCTGGGGTTTCTGGTCCTGGGAGAAAGCCTGACCTCATGGCAGATGATCGGGGGAGCAGCCGTCCTGGCTGGCGTCTTCCTGCAAAGGCGGACGTAAGCTTTCCCGTTCCTCATGGACGACGGGAACCCTCACTGCTGTGCGACCCTTTCGAGCGGTCTGAATTTGAACCCGTAACGGACCACGCCTTCTTCCTCGTAAATCTTCCTGAAAACAGCCTTGACCGGCATACCGATGTAAATTCCTTTTTCCGGGGGATCTACCAGCTGGGCTATAACCCTGGGCCCTTCTTCGAGTTCGACCAGCACCACCGGGTAACTGCCCTGGCAATGTGCCTGCTCCGAAAACTCAGACGGTGCTCCACCCCCGGCAATAATTGTATACGAATAAACAACACCCCTGCCGCTCAGCGCCACCTCTTCAAACTCGGAACCCGTGAAGCAGTATTTACAGACGGCCTTGGGAGGGAAATTCACCCTGCCGCACTTCAGACAACGCTGGCCGACCAGCCGATAACGCTGCGGAATCGACCGCTGGTACATAGGAATGGATATGTGCGCACCCATATAATCACCTCAGATACTCTTTTTAAGCTTAAGGTAATGTATATAACTGATATACTTTTTCTCCCCGAGCAGCGCCTGGAATGACCTGGTTCTCGCCCGTAGCTGGGAGTTTAATTTAAAACTCAAGGCCTGGCTCCCCGCCCCCGCACCATACGAACCAACCAGTATTTTGTCACCGGCGGCCGCCTTATCCAGAACCCGACAGAGCCCCAGCAGGGCCGAACATGCCCCCGTGTCCCCAACCTGGCTATAAGTAAGGCCTTCATTAATTTGCTCCTCACTAAAACCCATCTTCTTGGCCAGGGCCACAGTAGTTTTAACATCATTCTGGTGCAATACCACATGGCGGTAGTCGGCGGGTTTTCTGCCAAGTTTATTTAAAAGCCCCCCTACAGAAGCTTTTACCGTCTCGTTATAGGCCATTGTTGAATAGGCCTTGACACCGATATCCCTGACATTCGTTTCCCCGGACAACCGGTAGCGCAGGCCCAGCGATTCGCCGGTATGGGCATATACTCCCTCAAATTCGAGGCCCTGTTCATCCCTGGTCAGGACAAAGGCACAGGCGGCCGCGCCAAAACCATGCTCCATATCTGTCGAAGCAGCCGCTGCCGGGGCGTCGGAAACAACTACCAGGGCATATTTTTGTTCCACCTGTGCCAGCAGGCCCAGGGCGGAGAGGAGCGCTTCCGTCCCCGCCAGGGTGGAATTGCCGTGCGTTCCGGTCAAAATGTTTTTATTTAAACCCAGGGCCTCAACAACGGTGCCCGCCATAACCTTTTCCTGGTAAGGGAAATTGGAAGAGGCCAGTGTCAACACGCCGATCCTGCCAATATCTATATCAGCGACGGCATCCCTGGCAGCTTCCACGGCCATGGTGATTGTGTCCTCATCAACATCCATGACAGCTTTTTCTTTAATTTCAGCACTGCAGCTCCCCAGGGCATTTATATATTCGTCCCTCTTAATCCGCAGGAACGGCAGGTAAGCTCCGTAAGATATGATACTTACGCTCATCACTCGTCCCCTCTCTGATAAATGAAAACTGCAGCTGTCCCACCGGACCCGCCCACATTATGCGACAGGGCAAACCTGGCATTTTTGATCTGCCGGCTGGGTTCCGCAGCTTCACCCCGCAACTGCCTGAATATTTCATAGGCCATACCGCAACCGGTGGCACCAATGGGGTGACCTTTGGCTTTCAAACCGCCGCTGGCATTGACCGGCAATTTCCCATCCAGCCGGGTCACCCCTTCTTCCAGCAGATAGTGTGCACGTCCTTCTTCACAAAAGCCCAGGTCGCCATAGGCGAGAATTTCCGCAATGGTAAAGCAGTCATGCACCTCGGCAAAATCAATGTCCCGGGGGCCGATACCCGCCTGCCTGTATGCCTCGGCAGCCGCTTTGCGCGTGGCAGCCAGGCGGGTAATAGAACCTCTATCATGAATGGCCAGGTAATCGCTGGCCGCGCCGAATCCCTTGAGGTAAACCGGCCTGCTGGTGAAACTCTTGGCTATCCTGGCATTACAGAGCAGGATAACCGCGGCTCCATCAGTAGTTGGGCTGCAGTCCCAGACGTTAAAGGGATGAGCAACCGGGACACCGTTCATGGCCTGCTCGAGGGTTATTGCTTTACGGAACTGCGCTTTTGGATTGGCCACGGCATTACTGTGGTTTTTCACGGCCACCATGGAAAGGTGCTCCCTCTTAAGGCCGTACTCATGCATATACCTGGTTGCCATCAGGGCATAAATACCGGCAAAGGTGGAACCGGCCAAGCGTTCATATTCCGTATCCCCGGAAACTCCCAGCCAGTACCTGCCTTTAGTGGAGGAAATATCCCGCATTTTCTCCACACCTGCGGCCAGTACCAGGTCAAATTTGCCGGAGGCCACCGCACAGGCTGCATTATACAGGGCAAATCCCCCAGAAGCACAGGCATTTTCAATACGAACCGCGTTCACATGAGGTAAACCCACATGTCCCATGAGTAACGGAGCCAGCTGGCCCAGCTGAAAACCGCTGCCGGCACTGAGACAGCCGATGTAAGCGGCCTGAATCATCTGGGGGTCCAGGCCCTGATCAACGCTCTGCAACATTTCCAGATATGCTTCGGCAAAGAGTTCCTTAACTCCCTTGGTCGGGAAATCCCCATAACGGGTCTGCCCGGCACCAATGATGGCTACGCCTTCCACTCGACGACACCTTCTTTCTCCAACAGCTTAGAGCTCAAATTCCTTGAGGAGCCTCTGAGCAATAATCATCCGCTGAATTTCATTGGTACCCTCATATATACGGGTAATCCTGGCATCACGGTAAAACCGTTCCACCGGAAAATCCTTCATATATCCCATACCACCGTGGATCTGAACCGCTTTATCAGCCACCCTGCCCAAAGCTTCAGAGGCAAATAATTTTACCATCGGCCCCTCTTTGACCACAGACATCCCCTGGTCCACCATCCAGGCCACCCGGTAGGTTAAAGCACGAGCAGCTTCGGTATCCGTAGCCATTTCCGCCAGCATCCACTGAATGGCCTGGAAACTGGCGATGGGCTTTCCAAACTGGATCCTCTGCTGGGCATACCTGGCGGAAAGTTCCACCAGCTTGTCACAGGCCCCTACACAACGGGCAGCCAGGGCCACCCGGCCTTTGGTCAGTATCTTTAAAGCACTGGCGTAGCCGCGGCCCACTTCTCCCAGTACGTTTTCCACCGGAACCTCGCAGTCCTCAAAAATTACTTCCGCCGTGTGGGAACCCCTCAGGCCCATTTTCTTTTCAATGGTGCCAATGGAGAAGCCGGGGAAATTCTTTTCCACCACAAAGGCGGTAAATCCGCCCCGGGACCCTTTTTCCCGGTCCGTTACAGCAATAACGGTGAAAATATCTGCCTCGGGCGCATTGGTAATGAAATGTTTCCGGCCGTTTAAAATCCACCTGTCGCCCTTCAAAACGGCCGTGGTTTTTATGTTGGTAGCGTCAGACCCGGCGTCGGGTTCCGTCAAGGCAAAGGCTCCCAGTTTTTTGCCGCTGGCCATATCAGGCAGGTACTTCCGCTTTATTTCTTCACTACCCAGCTCGACTATCCCGGTGGTGCCAATTCCCGTATGTGCCCCGATATAAGTGGTAAAACTCATATTGGCCCGGCCAAGTTCTTCCAGGAGAAGGCACCTTTCCACCATACTGAGGCCAAGGCCGCCGTATTCCTCGGGGATGCTCATACCAAACAGGCCCATTTCCTTTGCTTTATCAATCAAGTGCTGTGGAATTTTATCTTCCTCTTCGATTTGCTGGCTGTATTTTTCTACTTCGTTATCTACAAAATTTCTCAATGTACGCTTCATATCCCTGATCTCTTCTGAAATACTGAAATCCATAACCGGTCCTCCACTCTTTATTTTTGGGATCTGTTTATCTACCCTTGAATACCGCTTGACGCTTTTCAAGAAAGGCCGTGGTCCCTTCTATGCGGTCTTCAGTGGAAAAAGCTACGGTTTGAGCCAGCTTTTCGAAGAGAAGTCCCGAATTGATATCAGTATTGGCACCCACATTAATGGCCAGCTTGGCCAGTCCAACGGCCACCGGTGCCCTGGCAATGATCTTTTGAGCCATTTCCTTAGCTGCCGGCAGCAAATCTTCCGGCTGATCGACCACCTTATTTACCAGCCCGATCTCCCTGGCCTCCCGGGCGCTGATGATATCACCCGTAAAGATTAACTCTTTAGCCTTGCCAATGCCTACAAGTCTCTGCAATCTCTGTGTTCCACCGGCACCGGGTATGATACCCAGGTTGACTTCGGGCTGGCCCAATTTTGAGCGGCTGGTAGCAATTCTAATATCACAGGCCATGGCCAGCTCGCACCCGCCGCCCAGGGCAAAGCCATCTATAGCTGCAATCACAGGTTTATCCAGGTTTTCAATATCATTTAATGACTCCTGCGCCTCACTCTTTAAAACTTCCAGGGTCTCACGTTCTCTAAGCGACCTGATATCAGCCCCGGAAGCAAAAGCCTTGCCACCCGCTCCGGTTATGATCACAACACGCACGTCTTTATCAAATTTGCATTCCCGGATGGCACTCCGAATTTCAGCCCATGTTTGAGGATCCAGGGCGTTGCGCACCTCCGGCCGGTTAATGGTAAGCAGTGCGATATGACCCTCTTTTTCCAGCAAAATGTTCTTGTATGTCATCAAAACCACCTCTCCAAGAACTGCAATACCACCACAGCAGTGGTTCCTGTCTCACCGCCAGCAACCCGTGCGGAAAGGTCCACATAAAACCCGCCGGGAAGAACGGTTCCCGGCCGTTTCTCCCCGGCCCCTGATCAAGTTGAACAGTGAGCGTATTTACTTGCTGTAATCATAGAAGCCTTTACCGGTTTTGCGTCCCCATTCTTTTTTCAAAAACTTCTCCACAATTATCGGTGATGGTTTATACCTGGGGTCGCCGGTCTCCTGGTAACGCTCCATGCTGATGTAGTATGTCAGGTCGATACCGGTGAGGTCCAGGAGTCTAAACGGCCCCAGGGGGTGACCAAGAGCAAGAACGACTGCCGTATCAATGTCCTCATAAGATGCGATGCCCATATCGTATAAATAAAGCGCTTCATTTTTAATTGCGGACACTATGCGGTTCACTAAAAATCCATAGATCTCTTTTTTCAAAAGGACGGGCGTCTTCCCCATCTTCCTGGCAACTTCCATAACGGTCTGAGCAGTTTCTTCAGAAACATGCGGTCCTTTCACTACTTCAACCAGTTTCATCACCAGCGCCGGGTTAAAGAAGTGCATGTTGCACACCTTTTCAGGACGGCTGGTAGCGTCGGCAATCTTAGAGCTGACAATGTACGAACTGTTGGTTGCCAGAATCGTATGGGCCGGGCAGATCTTGTCCAGCTGCGCAAATATCTGGCGTTTGAGGTCCAGCTTTTCGATTACAGCCTCTATCACCAGGTCTGCATCCCTGGCGGCTTCGTTCAGATCACTGGTGAAGGAAAGCCTGGCCCGGGCGGCCCTGGCATCTTCTTCTGAAAGTTTCCCCTTGGCCACCCGTTCGGGTAGATAAGTGTCGGCAAACTGTTCAGCCTTTTGCAAAACTTCCTGGCTGATATCGGTGCACGTCACTTTAAAGCCGGCCAGAGCCGCACAGAGCGCTATTTGATGCCCCATGTTACCCGCCCCGACAACGCAGATCGACTTAACATCAGCAATGCCCATGTGTTCAATCACTCCTTCAAAACATTGTATTTAACCAACTAAACTCAATCTTTTATTGGTTCTGGTCCAGATCTTTAATTTCTCAGCCTGTTTGATTAATTCTTCTCTAAAGTCGGGGTGGGCGATACTGATCAACAATTCCGCCCGCTGCCAGGTGGATTTACCCTTGAGGTTGACCTTGCCATATTCCGTGACCACATATTGCACCACCGTTCTGGGTACGGTTACTATCCCGGCAGGTGCAATCATAGGCACAATCCTGGAAACCTTCCTGTCTTTTACTTTTTTAGTCGAGCTCAGGCAGATAAAGGCTTTACCGCCTTTTGAGCGAAATGCTCCATAAGTAAAATCGAACTGTCCGCCGGTCCCGGAAATATGCCGGGCCCCCACGGATTCCGAACACACCTGGCCATACAGATCTATCTCTATAGCATTGTTTATAGCAATTTGCTTGTCGTTCCTGGCGATCACATCCACATTGTTGGTATAATCCACCGGGTAAATCGCACATGCTGGATTATTGTGAATGAACTCGTAGAGCCTGGCATCACCAAGTGCGAAGGTGTAAACCATTTTAAACCTGTCTATCGTTTTCCTGGCCCCGGTTATCTTACCTGCTTCGTATAAATCGAGAAAGGAATTGCACAGCATCTCACTGTGTACACCCAGGTCCTTTAAATCGGAATCCGCCAGCATTTTACCTATGGTATTGGGCAGACCACCTATACCCAGCTGGAGACAGGCCCCGTCTTCAATTTCTTCCACAACCAGGGCTGCTATTTTTTTATCCACCTCGGTGGGAGGAATAGTAGGCACTTCAAATAGAGGTTCATTATTGCCTTCGACAATGTAATCCACTTCGGAGATGTGAATACCCTCTTGAAAACCCCCCAGGCAGCGGGGAGCATTCTCGTTTACCTCTACAATAACCGTCCTGGCCTTTTCACAGACCGCCCGTTCATATGAGCAGGAAACACTGAAATTAAAGAAGCCTTTTTCGTCCATGGGGGTGGTAACTATCATGGCCACATCGGGCCCGTCCTGCCCGCTCCGCACAATAGCGGGCGCCTCGGAATACAGACCGGGGATGTGATAAGCCAGCCCATCATTATGCAACTTCCTGTCAGCACCGCTGAAGAAACTGTTGTTGTAAATAAAGTGTTCCTGCTCCGGATCAGCAAGCGCCACCTGTACCGGATGTACTGCACAGACCCCTCTTACCTTGACATTGAACAATTCATTTTTCCGCCTGGCCAGTGCCTCATCCAGTACCCGCGGGGTCATGGCAAAATGGCTGTAAGCCACCCAATCGCCGGATTTCACCGCCTTTACGGCTTCGTCGGCAGTTACAAGCTTGCGCTTGTATTCTTCTTGATAGGCGTTCATGCTTTAACCCCCTTTTAATTAGCCGCTCACTTCCGGTTGGGTGAACCATGTTCAGCCAACCCATTCCCAAATGGCCGCAGCCCCCTGCCCGTGACCCACACACATGCTTTCCACCGCGAACCTGGCACCATAGTACGGCATTTCGTGCATCAGTGTGGTGGCTATCCGGGCACCTGTACAGCCCAGGGGGTGCCCCAGAGCTATGCCGCTACCCCGGGGGTTGAGTAACGGGTGGTTTCTAATCCCCAGCTTTTCAGTGCAGTACACAGCCTGTGAGGCGAAGGCCTCATTTATTTCCCAGAGGTCTATCTGATCCAGCGTCATGCCAGCCTGCTGCAAGGCCTTAGGGATAGCCACGGCCGGGCCGATGCCCATAATAGCGGGGTCCACACCAACAACTGCATAGGCTACGAGTTTCATTTTCGGTTTGAGGCCCAGCTCCTTGATCTTTTCCTTGCTGGCTACCAGAACAGCGGCGGCCGCATCGCTGATCTGACTGGAATTGCCGGCAGTTACCGTAGCTTTTTCATCCTGCAGAAAGACCGGTTTTAATTTGGCCAGTGCTTCCAGGGAAGTATCCGGTCTGATTCCCTGATCACGGTCAACCACCATTTTCCTGGTGCCACCGTCCTCTGCAGGGACCTCCGTTTCCACAGGCAGGATCTCTTCTTTAAACAAGCCTTCAACAGTGGCCTTATGAGCCTTCATATGGCTTTCATAGGCAAACTGGTCCTGCTTCTCACGGCTGATATTAAACCTGCGGGCAACCATTTCAGCCGTGTATCCCATTGAAATCATATTCGGGTCGCAGAATTCACCCAGCCTGGGATTGTGGTCGGAACAGGTTCCCATGGGAACGTGAGTCATATGCTGAACGCCTCCGGCTATTATCAAATCAGCCCACCCCATAGCTATGGTGGCAATAGCAAAGGATATGGTCTGCAACCCGGAGGCACACATGCGGTCCACCGTACAGCCGGGAACACTGTAGGGCATTCCGGCCATAATGGTTGCGTAGCGTCCGATATTGCTGCCCATTTCCTTCAACAGCGTGGTGCCACCCAAAATAACATCATCCACCTGTTCCCGTTTTTTCCCGGTTATACCTGCCCGCTCAAGCAATCCATTGATCACCAGAGCGGCCAGGTCGTCTGCCCTTATATTGGCAAACCAGGACTTTTTCCCAGCCTTGGCTATGGCCGTGCGAACTCCTTCCACCAGGTACACTTCTCTCATCTTTTGCAACAGCCCCTTTCTTTAGGGTGACAGGTATTCAGCAAATCAACTGATAACCAGGGCTTCTTCCGGGCATTCCAGGGCAGACTTATCCGCCTCTTTAATCTGGCTGGCCAGCATGTAAACATTGGGCAGAATGTTATTGATAAAATATCTGGCGGCAGCTATCTTACCCGCATAGTAGTTATAATCATGGTGATTGGCGCCCAACTCTTGAATTTTACGTCTGGCCACCAGCGCCTGATCCATTAATGATTCCGCGGCAAACAACTGAGCACAGCAGGTAAGGACACGGAGTGCATAAAGCGGAATCAACTCACCCTTTTCAGCCATATTTGCATAGTAAGAAGCGTACAGGTCCTTAATATCGGCCATACATTGGTAAGCTTTTTCCAATTTACTCATTTCTGAGACAAAGCCGTCTGCATCTTTATTCCGCTCGATAAATTCTTTCCGCTCCTCCAGCCAGCCGGCAAACGGCAGGCCGTCCTTCATCCTCATCTTGCGGCCGACCAGATCCATGGCCTGAATAAATGACGTCCCTTCCCAAATGGAAAGTATCTTGACGTCGCGAGCATACTGAGAAACAGGATATTCTTCCGTGTAACCAACGCCGCCGTGCACCTGGATGGCCAGCGCGACCATCTGCCACGCGGTTTCACTGGCGTAGGTTTTAATGAGCGGGGTTAAAATATCCGCAAATCCACGGTAGCGGGCCGTCTTTTCCTTGTCTGTGCTGTGTTCGGCAAAATCCAGGTAATAGAAACCCCTGAAGATCATGGCCCTGATTGCTTCAACCTGAGCCTTCATTTCCATGAGCATTCTTCTTATATCTTCATGTTTGATAATCGGCACCCGGCCCGCTTTGGGGTTGGTGAAAGGACGCCCTTGAATGCGCTCGGTGGCATAGCGGGAAGCAAAGTAATAAGCCGCGGCCATCTGAGCCAGGGCGTTATGGCCCGTCCCTATGCGCGATTCGTTCATCATATGGAACATCATGGCCAGTCCTTTTGACCTGCCTTCGCTGTCCGGCGGGTCCCCCACCAGGATCCCACGGCAATTATCATTTTCACCGAAACTCAACATGGCCGTGGCGGATCCTTTGAGCCCCATCTTTTTTTCAATAGCGATGCAGGTGACATCATTGGGCTCCCCGAGGCTGCCGTCATCGTTCACCCATATCTTGGGCACTATGTACAGCCCCAAGCCGCTGGAACCCGGCGCACCACCTTCCGGACGGGCCAGCACCATGTGAATTATATTTTCGCCCAGATCCACTTCGCCACCGGTTATAAACATCTTGGTGCCTTTGATTTTATATATCCTGGGGTCGCCGGTGGGATAAGCCCTCGTAGTGGCGTCACCTACATCCGACCCTGCGTTAGGCTCGGTCAGGCACATGGTGCCGCTCCATTTCCCGCTGAGCATATTTTTAAGGAACAACTTCCGGTCTTTATCCGTACCGAACCGGTAAATAA
>NZ_JBNATZ010000001.1:43925-53660 GCF_049701015.1 Desulfofundulus sp. | reverse complement strand
GTTATGAAAACGGCCTCCTGACCACCGGGGCCACGCGGGGAGATGGAGAAACTGGCGAGGATATCACCGCCAACCTGAAAACCATTCGGGCCGTCCCCTTGCGCCTGCGCCGCCCGGTTCCCCTGCTGGAAGTGCGGGGGGAAGTTTACATGTCCAAAGAAGCTTTCATGCGTCTGAATGAAGCCCGGGAAGAAGCAGGCGAACCCCTGTTCGCAAACCCCCGCAACGCCGCTGCAGGGAGCCTCCGCCAGCTCGACCCGGCTGTAACAGCTTCCCGGCAGTTGAGCATCTTTGTCTACGGCATCGGGGAAGTGGAGGGTATCAGTGTCCATACGCATGCGGAAACTCTGGCCCTGCTCAAGGAGCTGGGCTTTCCCGTTAATCCCCATCACCGTCTTTTACCCGATATCCAGGCAGTGATTGACTACTGTAGCCGGTGGCAGGAAGAACGCTTTAAACTACCCTATGCTATTGACGGCATGGTGATTAAAGTCAACTCCCTTGCTCAGCAGGCCCGGCTCGGTGCCACCATGAAGAGCCCCCGCTGGGCCATCGCCTTCAAGTTTCCAGCGGAACGGGCCAGAACTAAAGTGCGGGACATCATCCTGCGGGTGGGGCGTACTGGAGTTCTGACCCCGACTGCCATTCTGGAACCGGTCCGTCTGGCAGGTACCATAGTCAGCCGGGCCACTCTGCATAACGAGGACATAATTAAGGAAAAGGACATCCGGATCGGGGACACGGTAATTGTACAGAAAGCCGGTGATGTTATTCCGGAAGTGGTCGCAGTAATCCCGGAAGAGCGTACTGGAGATGAAAAAACTTTCAGCATGCCCCGCCGCTGTCCTGAATGCGGCGCGGAGGTCATTCGTCCCCCGGGCGAAGCGGGAACCCGCTGCACCAACATTGCCTGTCCGGCCCGACTGCGGGAGGGATTGATCCACTTTGCATCACGCAATGCCATGGATATTGCTGGCCTGGGTCCGGCGGTGATAGGCCAGCTGCTGACAGCCGGACTGGTACGGGATCCTGCCGATCTTTACACCTTACGACTGGAGGACCTGGTACCCCTGGAGCGCATGGGCAAAAAATCGGCTCAAAACCTCCTGGAGGCAATTGAAAAAAGCAAGTCTAATCCCCTGTATCGCCTGATTTTTGCCCTGGGCATCCGGCACGTGGGGGAAAGAGCCGCGCGTATTTTAGCCCGGCGGTTCGGTTCCCTGGACCGGCTCTCCCGGGCCACTTATGAAGAACTGGTGGCCATTCCGGAAATCGGTCCCAGGATTGCCGAAAGCGTAACGACATTTTTTACCCAGGAACAAAACCGCCGGGTACTGGAAAAACTGGTCTCCGCCGGTGTAAATACCCGGGAAGAGGCAGAAGAACCCGGCGACAAACCGCTGGCGGGTAAAGTTTTCGTCCTCACCGGCAGCCTTGCTCATTTTACCAGGCAGGAAGCCCAGAAGTTGATTGAGAGCCTGGGCGGACGCGTCAGCTCCAGTGTGAGCAGGAAGACCGATTACGTGGTGGTGGGGGAGGATCCCGGCAGCAAATACGACAGAGCCCTGGCCCTGGGTATCCCTATCCTGCGGGAGGAAGACTTCCGCCGACTGGTGGAGCAGTCAAAGTTGCAACCTCCCCCTTAGAGCGCTATAATGTTGTCAGTTTTTAAAGAAATAAGGAAGGTGCTGGTATGATCACCATCAAGGACGTAGAGCATGTAGCGCTTTTGGCGCGCCTTGAATTGACCGACGAAGAAAAGCAAATGTTTGCCAAACAGTTGAACGCAATCCTGGAATACGCCCAGATGCTCAACGAACTGAATACAGACGACATACCGCCCACCGCCCACGTGCTGCCCCTGAAAAACGTCTGGCGGGAAGATGAAGTGGGCGAGCACCTGCCTCCCGAAGAGGTACTGGCCAACGCCCCGGAAACGGAAGGCCAATTTTTCAAAGTGCCGCGGATAGTATAAGGAGGGAATTTTTTTGGAGCTCTACTACCTCACTGCCCACGAACTGCATGATTTGCTCATTAAAAAGGAAATCAGTGCCGAAGAAGTTTGCCGCGCCGTCTTTAACCGTATCGATAACGTGGAAGACAAAATCAAAGCCTATGTAACCCTGACCAGGGAAAAGGCTTTTGACCGGGCACGGAAAATCGACCGCCAAATTGCTGCCGGGGAAAAACTGTCACCCCTGGCCGGCATCCCGGTAGCCATTAAAGACAATATGTGCACCCGCGGTGTACGCACCACCTGCTCGTCGAAAATCCTCTATAATTTTATACCTCCCTACAATGCCACGGTCGTGGAAAAATTGGAAGCAGCCGGCACAGTCATGGTGGGCAAAACAAACATGGACGAATTTGCCATGGGTTCTTCCACGGAAAACTCGGGCTTTTTTGTGACAGCCAACCCCTGGGACCTGGAAAGGGTACCCGGCGGGTCAAGCGGCGGCTCCGCCGCGGCGGTGGCAGCAGGGGAAGCCATTACCGCCCTAGGTTCCGACACGGGTGGCTCTATCCGCCAGCCGGCAGCACTCTGTGGGGTGGTGGGATTAAAACCCACCTACGGGGCCGTTTCCCGCTACGGGCTGGTGGCCTTTGCCTCCTCCCTGGATCAGATCGGGCCCTTTACCCGGGATGTCACCGATTGTGCACTCATGTTAAACGCCATCTGCGGGCACGATCCCATGGATTCTACCTCGGCACCCCGGGACATCCCCGATTTCACATCCTGCTTGAGAGATGACGTAAAGGGTCTGAAAATCGGCGTACCCAGGGAATACATGGGGGAAGGGATTGACCCCGCCGTAAAAGAAATCATTGGACAGGCCATCAAGCTGCTGGCCTCCCTGGGGGCGGAAATCGAGGAGACTACTCTGCCCCACAGCCGGTACGCCCTGCCCACCTATTATCTAATTGCACCGGCTGAAGCCAGCTCCAACCTGGCCCGTTACGACGGCGTCCGTTACGGTTACCGGGCAGAGGACGCCCGGGATGTGGTGGACATGTTCATGAAGACCCGAAGTCGGGGTTTCGGCCCGGAAGTAAAACGGCGTATTATGCTTGGCACGTATGCCCTGTCCGCGGGTTATTACGACGCCTATTACTTAAAGGCCTTGAAAGTGCGCACCTTAATCAAGCAGGATTTCGACCGGGCCTTCGAAAGATTTGATGTGCTCCTGGCTCCCACCACCCCGTCCCCGGCTTTCAAGCGGGGAGAAAAGACCGACGACCCCCTGCAAATGTATATGTCGGATATCTGCACTCTGGCGGTAAACCTGGCGGGCATACCCGGAATATCCGTCCCGGCGGGGTTTGTAGATGGCTTACCGGTGGGCATGCAGTTAATTGGCAGGCCCTTTGGAGAGGGCACTCTCCTGCGGGTGGCCTACACCTTCGAACAACATACGGATTATCACCGGCGCCGGCCGTCTTTATAGGGAGGGAAGCAAGCTTTGGTTGAATACGAAACCATCATCGGCCTGGAAGTTCACGTAGAGTTAAAAACTAAAAGCAAGATTTTTTGCCCCTCGACCACGGAATTCGGTGGGGACCCCAACACTCATGTTTGCCCCGTTTGCCTGGGATTACCAGGAGTGCTCCCGGTCTTGAATAAAAAGGTGCTGGAATACGCCATCCGGGCGGCTCTGGCCTTGAACTGCGAAATTGCTGAGTACTCCAAGTTCGACCGCAAGAACTACTACTACCCGGATTTACCCAAGAACTACCAGATATCCCAGTATGACTTACCCCTTGCCAGGAATGGCTATCTAAACATCGAAGTGGACGGACAGACCAGGCGTATCGGGATCACCCGCATACACATGGAAGAGGATGCGGGTAAGCTGATCCATCAGGGCACCATTGCCACCTCCCCCTATTCCCTGGTAGACTACAACCGCACCGGCGTGCCGCTCATTGAAATAGTTTCCGAGCCGGACATGCGCTCCCCCGAGGAAGCCCGGGCCTACCTGGAAAAATTGAAGGCCATCATCCAGTACACGGGGGTTTCCGACTGCAAAATGGAGGAAGGGTCCTTGCGCTGCGACGCGAACGTTTCAGTACGTCCCAGGGGGAGCAGGGAATTCGGAACTAAAACGGAAATTAAAAACATGAATTCCTTTAAAGCGCTCCAGCGGGCCCTCACCTACGAAATAGAGCGGCAAATTGCTGTCCTCCGGGAAGGCGGCCGTATCATCCAGGAGACCCGCACCTGGGATGAAACCAGAGGGGTAACCCTGCCCATGCGCAGCAAGGAAGAAGCCCACGATTACCGCTATTTCCCCGAACCCGACCTGGTACCCCTGGTGATCGACAGGCAGTGGGTGGAGGAAATCAGGGCCACACTTCCCGAACTCCCCGACGAGCGACGTAACCGCTACATCAAACGCTACGATCTCCCGGCTTACGACGCCACCGTGCTCACCACCACCAAGGAAATGGCAGACTACTTTGAAGAGTGTGTAGCCCTGTACCCCAACGCCAAGGCGGTCAGCAACTGGATGATGGGGGATCTCTCACGCCTGTTGAATGCTCATAACATGGATATAACCCGGTGCAAGGTGTCACCCCGCCAGCTGACGGACATGCTCAAACTGATGGATAAAGGCACCATCAGCGGGAAGATTGCCAAAACGGTTTTCGAAGAAATGTTTGCGACGGGGAAAGACCCGGAACAAATCGTGCAGGAAAAGGGACTGGTACAGATTACCGATGAGGGGGCAATTGCTGCCGTAGTGGAGGAAGTTCTGGCAAACAACGCCAGAGTGGTCGAAGATTACCTGAAAGGAAAGGAGAGGGCCTTCGGCTTCCTGGTGGGCCAG
The DNA here is from genome assembly GCF_049701015.1 of Desulfofundulus sp. Classification (NCBI taxonomy): domain Bacteria; kingdom Bacillati; phylum Bacillota; class Clostridia; order Eubacteriales; family Peptococcaceae; genus Desulfofundulus; species Desulfofundulus sp. Next base: position 48,831 of record NZ_JBNATZ010000001.1, on the reverse strand, counting down.
GTAATGAAGGCCACCCGGGGTAAAGCCAACCCCGAGCTGGTTAACCGTCTGCTCAGAGAAAGACTGCACTCCAGTTAAAGGCTCACCCTCGATGTCAAGGGGCGGGTTGTGAAACCCGCCCCAACCACTACGCGTTCACTGCATCGCTTGCTGACGGCTTCGCAGGAGGCTTGGTTACAAAACTCAAGATGGCAGCTACTACCAGCAGGGCAGCGGAAATCAGGTAACTGGCATTGTAACCGCCGGTAAGGTCGGCCGCCCGCCCCGCAATGATCGGCCCGATGAGAGCGCCGGCACCCCATGCGGTAAATACCAGACCGTAGTTGATACCGGCGTTCTGCAGTCCGAAGAAATCGTAAGTAGCCGAAGGGAAGAGGGAAAGGTTGGCCCCGTAAGCTACCCCGGTGAGAATGGAACCAATTAACAGTGTGGCCGGAGTCCTGTAGGAAGCAAAAAGCAACATGTTGGCAGCCTGAATGGCAAAGACCAGCAGCATGGTATTGGTCCGGCCCAACCGGTCGCTCAACCAGCCGGCCAGTATCCGCCCACCGGCATTGGCCACAGCCAGCACGGCTACCAGTACAAATCCCCAGTCGATATTGCCCTGAATTTTGGCAATCTTCGCCAGGTGACCGATGACGAGAAGGCCCGCCGAAGCAGCAAAGCAAAACATCAGCCAGAGCAGGTAGAACTGGGGAGTGCCCACCATCTCACGGGGAGTGAAGTCACGCCTCGAGCTTGCTGCAGTCGCTGCCCTGGTGGCTGGCGGTGGTCCTCCGTAAGGTACATAACACGGTGGAGGAAAGGAAAGTGCCTGCGCGAGAATAACGATAACAGCCAGGAAAATTATTCCTTCGTAAATATAAGTTCTTGAGATTCCATAATGAGCAAGAAAATATTTCGTCATGGGAGCTGTATAAACAGAGGCCAGACCAAAACCGGCCACTACCAGGCCAGCGATTTGTCCTTTTTTATGCGGCTGGAACCATTTTACCGCCGCCGGCGTAGGAGCGGCATAACCAAACCCCATGGCTGCCCCGACAATGAGTCCAAAGCCAATGGTAATTCCTGGCAACGATTGGGTAACTCCAGATAAAATCATACCTGCACCGGCCAGGATACCACCAATGGTAGCGACCAGCCTGGGACCAAACCTGTCGACCAGGCGTCCCGCCGGAACCATGACCAGTGCAAACATTACACAAGCCAGGGTATAGGGAAACTGGGACTGGGTCTTGGTCCAATGTAGCTTATCAATGAGAGCTGCAGCAAAAACACTCCAGGTGTATAACACTCCCAGGGCGAGATTTATACCCATACCGGCGAAGGTTACCGACCATGCCCGCGCCGCACTGGGCTGGTTGGGTTGGTTCATAAATGACACCTCCGGTCAAAAAATTTTTAAGAGACTTACCTGCTGTTGTACCGTACTGCCGTTCAAATCCGATGGGGCGTTCTGCTGGTCATTGCATCCCTCCCCGGAGCATTCCTCCGCCCATTTTTATTGTATTTTCTTTTAAAGGGCGAGAATATAGATCTTCCGGCAATAAACAAAACCACCAACTAAATGGTTTCATTTCGCTAAAAAAAGAGAAAAAGTCCGCTTAACAGGAGCAAATTTTTACCCGGAGCCTGATTTTGACCGCTCGGTGTCTTAGAATAGCCATCTGGAAGATTACCCCTCCAGCTTCCAGGCAGGTCAAATAATGCTTTTCAGTTGTTCAATTTCATGGTATTATTAAAGCTGTATAATTTTGTGTCGCATTTTGCTACGCAATATTGGGGTAAGGATCTTTGTAAGGGGTGAATAAAATGACTGACAAACTAACTGAAAACATGAACGAAAAGAAGGAGCAGAAGAAAATCATTATTGTGGACACCACCCTGCGGGATGGTGAACAGACAGCAGGTGTGGTGTTTGCCAACCGGGAAAAGGTACGGATAGCCAAGTTCCTGGATGAAATCGGCGTACACCAGATCGAAGCAGGTATCCCCGTAATGGGCGGGGATGAGATGGAAGCCATCAAAGAAATCTGCAGAGCGGGCCTCAGGGCCAGCATTATGGGCTGGAACCGCCCTGTAATCAAAGATATTGAAGCATCCCTGGCCTGCGGGGTAGATGCCGTGGCCATTTCTATTTCCACCTCGGACATCCACATCAAATACAAGCTTCAAACCAGCCGGGAATGGGTCCTGGAACAAATGGTCAAGGCTGTAGAATTCGCCAAAAAAGAGGGAATGTATATTTCGGTTAACGCCGAAGACGCCTCCCGCACCGACATGGATTTCCTGATCCAGTTTGCCAGGGCAGCCAAAGAAGCTGGTGCTGACCGGCTGCGCTACTGCGATACAGTAGGCATCCTGGATCCCTTTACTACCTACGAACGAATTCAAACCATACTTAAAAATGTAGATATAGATATCGAAATGCATACCCACAACGACTTCGGCATGGCCACAGCCAATGCCCTGGCCGGTGTCAGGGCTGGAGCAACCCATGTGGGGGTAACCGTGATCGGCCTGGGTGAGCGGGCAGGTAACGCCGCTCTGGAAGAAGTGGTCATGGCCTTGAAGCACTTGATGGGCATTGATTTGGGATTCAAGACCGAGATGTTCCGGGAAATCGCCGAGTATGTATCCAGGGCTTCCGGACGGGAACTACCAGCCTGGAAAGCTATCGTGGGCTCCAATATGTTTGCCCATGAATCAGGCATCCACGCCGATGGCGCACTGAAGAACCCCAAAACATACGAGGCCTTCCACCCGGAAGAAGTGGGCCTGGAACGCCAGATCGTGATCGGCAAGCACTCCGGTACTGCCGCCCTGAAGGCCAAGTTTGCTGAATACGGAATCCATCTGAGCGAATTCAGGGCCCAGGAGTTGCTGGCCAAAGTACGTTCTTACTGTGTAGCCTTAAAGCGTCCGCTCTTTGACAAGGAGCTCATGTATATCTACGAAGATTATTTTGGAAAGAAGTGATATTGCCTTGGGTCAGACCATTATTGAAAAAATTCTTTCCAATCATAGCGGTCAGCAGGCATATGCCAACGATATTGTGGTGGCCCGGGTTGACTTCATCATGGGACAGGACGGCACCTCCCCCCTGGCTATCCGGGCCTTCGAGGAGATGGGGGGCGTAAGAGTCTTTGATCCTGACCGTGTCGCCTTTGTTATCGATCACAGCGCACCGAGTCCCAATGAAGGGGTATCGGCTCTACACCAGCTGATGCGCCGGTTTGCCCGGGAAAAGGGCATTCATCTTTATGATATCGGAGAAGGTGTCTGCCACCAGGTAGTACCAGAGAGCGGGCGGGTGGGTCCAGGTTCTCTGGTTATCGGAGCCGATTCCCACACCTGCACCTACGGAGCACTTAATGCTTTTTCCACGGGCGTTGGTTCCACCGACCTGGCCGGTGCCATGATCTCGGGACAAATGTGGTTTAAAGTACCTGAAACCTTCAAGTTTGTCTGTCACGGTACCCTCCCCCGGGGGGTCTACGCCAAAGACCTCATCCTCCACCTCATCGGCGACGTAACGGCTGATGGCGCCACTTATATGGCAGCTGAATACACCGGTGAGGCCATAGCCGGCCTGTCCATGGACGGTCGCTTTACTATTTGCAACATGGCTATTGAAATGGGTGCCAAGGCGGGTTTAATGGAAGCCGATGAGAAGACCTTTGCCTGGTTGGCCCGGTTCAGCCGCCGGCAGTTCATCCCGGTAAGCCCGGACCCCGATGCCACTTATGCACGGGTCAAGGAATATGACGTCTCAAATCTGGAACCTCAGGTGGCCCGGCCCCACAGAGTAGACAACGTCTGCCCGGTAGGGGAGGTAGCCGGGACTCCCATCCAGCAGGCTGTAATCGGCACCTGCACCAACGGACGGCTGGAGGATTTACGCATCGCCGCCCAAATTCTGGCCGGAAGGCGCATCCACCGGGACGTACGATTGATTGTCGCACCCGCTTCCAAACGCATTTACCTGCAGGCGATGCAGGAAGGCATCATTCAAACTCTGGTGGAAAGCGGTGCGGCCGTGGTTACCCCCGGCTGCGGACCCTGTGTGGGCACCCATAATGGTGTACCTTCGGATGGGGAAAATGTGATTTCTACCGCCAACAGGAACTTTAAAGGTCGCATGGGTAACAGTAAAGCTTTTATCTATCTGGCTTCTCCGGCTACGGTGGCCGCCTCGGCTCTGACCGGCCGGATTACCGACCCTCGTGAATTTTTACGATAAATCGAACATAAAGTAGGTGATGGGATGCTCTTACAGGGAAAAGCCCATAAATTTGGTGATGACGTAAATACTGATTACATCATTTCAGGCAAATATAAATTTAAAACCCTGGACATGCAGGAACTGGCCAAACATGTCATGGAAGATTTGGACCCCGACTTTTACCGGAAGATCAACGCAGGCGATTTTATCGTAGCCGGCCGTAATTTCGGCTGTGGTTCCTCCCGGGAGCAGGCCCCCCTGGCCATCAAACACGCCCGCATTTCTGCGGTTCTTGCCAGGTCTTTTGCGCGCATTTTCTACCGCAACGCCATCAATACGGGTCTGCCCGTAGTGGAATGCGACACCGATCAGATCGACCCGGGTGATGAACTAGTAGTTGATTTAAGTCAAGGGGTCATTACCAATAAAACGAAAGGGATTACCATTACAGCCAAACCCTTACCCCCGGTAATGATTAAAATTCTTAATGACGGCGGCCTGGCGGCCCATTTCCGGAAACACGGTGGTTTTAAATTCGATTAGGTACTGCAGCAGGAGGTTTCAAACGTGGCACACAGGATAACCCTTATCCCCGGTGACGGCGTGGGCCCGGAAATTGCCCGGGCCACCCGCCGGGTTATAGATGCCAGTGGTGTAAATATTGAATGGAAAGTTGTAGAG
>NZ_JBNATZ010000001.1:39358-43915 GCF_049701015.1 Desulfofundulus sp. | reverse complement strand
GGAAGCATTGATCCCCCGTTATGGCACCCCTCTACCCGAGTATGTCCTGGACTCCATCCGCCGGAACCGGGTGGCTCTCAAGGGCCCCATCACTACCCCGGTAGGAGGAGGATTTCGCAGCGTAAACGTTACCCTGCGCCAGGAATTAAACCTTTACGCCAACGTGCGCCCGGCCCGTACTCTGCCTGGTATAGTCACCCGTTACCAGAACGTTGATCTGGTGGTGGTAAGGGAAAACACGGAAGACCTTTATGCGGGCATTGAACACCGGGTGGGCCCGGATGCGGCTGAAAGCATCAAAATCATCACCCGCCAGGCCTCGGAGCGTATTGCCCGTTTTGCTTTCGAACTCGCCAGAAGACAGGGGCGCAAAAAAGTCACCGCCGTACATAAGGCCAACATCATGAAACTCACCGACGGCCTGTTTCTGGAATGCACCCGTCAGGTAGCACGGGAATATCCCGATATTATCTTTGAAGATATGATCGTGGATGCCATGTGCATGAAACTGGTACAGGCTCCGGAAAATTATGATGTCCTGGTCCTTCCCAACCTGTACGGTGATATCATCAGCGACCTCTGTGCCGGACTGGTGGGCGGCCTGGGCGTAGCGCCTGGAGCTAACATCGGTACCGGGGCTGCAGTTTTTGAACCTGTTCACGGCAGTGCTCCCAAACATGCCGGCAAGAACCGTATAAACCCCCTGGCCATGATTCTGTCCGGCATAATGATGCTGCAGCACCTGGGCGAAGATGAAGCGGCCAACCGCATATACGAAGCTGTGCTGGCCGTACTTCGGGAAGGTAAGGCCCTGACTTACGACCTGGGAGGCAATGCCGGTACCAGTGATATGGCCGATGCAATAATAAGTAAAATGGAGGCTTAAATGTTTTTGCAAGCCTGTTACGTTTGAAATAAAAGCCACACAACCCGCTGATAACCCGGCGGGTTTTTATTTTTTAAATAATGGAAAAGCACCTGACAGTCTTTGTGCATAAAACAGGGCTACAGGCATAATAATAAACCTGTGGTCTGAGTTCGCTTCACTACAGCCAGGAGGTGATGCAGTTGGCACATCCGAGCAACTTCGGGGGTGGTGAGGGGCGACTGAAAGCCATGCACGACGCCGATTTTCCCGGTGGAGTCGTGGTCGACCCCACTCCAATAACAGCCTATGATGAAATTACCGTTTTTTACAACGGGCTGCTGGCCAAAAGCGGTGCCGAACAGGTTTACCTGCATGTAGGATTCGGAGACCCCCGGAACTGGCACAACGTTCAGGATCTGCGAATGTCCCGGACCGGCTGGGGTTTTGTTAAAACCCTGGAAATGCCAGATGAAAGCCGCTTTAATTTCTGTTTCCGGGATAACGCTTATAACTGGGATAACAACAACGGACTCAACTGGAGTTTCGAAATCCATAACGGCCAGAGCCGTATTTAAAACTCCAGTAATTCCAAAGTCACCACTGGCTCTAAGCAACACTTTGCAATTCAGTTTTCAAATCCCTACCGCCAGGGTAGGGATTTGAATTTAGATTTAAGCCAGAAAAGGATAGGGAGGGGAAGGCCTTTTGCGGATCTTGATGCTTTCATGGGAATACCCCCCTAAATCCGTAGGGGGATTATCCCAGCACGTTTATGACCTGTCCTGTGCCCTGGCGGGAATTGGAGAGGAAGTACACGTTCTCACCTGCGGGGAACCTGGAATTCCAAATTACGAGCAGGTCAACGGCGTCCACGTTCATCGCTTTCACACCTACCAGATATCTGCTCCCCACTTTGTCACCTGGGTCGCCCAGTTGAACCTAGCAATGCTGGAACGAGCCATCCCGCTCTTCTCTGAATTGGGCGGAGTGCAAATCATACATGCCCATGACTGGCTGGTGGCATACGCTGCGCGGGCCCTGAAACACGCCTGGCGCCTGCCCCTGATCGCCACCATTCATGCTACGGAATACGGCCGTAACTGCGGCTTACATAATGATATTCAGCGACATATTAGTGATATTGAATGGTGGCTTACGTACGAGGCCTGGAAAGTGATCTGCTGTAGTCATCACATGAAAAATGAAGTGCGTTATGTCTTTCAAGTACCCGACGATAAAATCAAGGTCATACCCAACGGGGTCAATCCGGCCAATTTTGCCACCCGTACTATACGGGTAACCAGGGATCAGTTTGCCGCACCCGACGAACGCATTGTTTTCTATGTAGGACGGCTGGTACGGGAGAAGGGCGTACAGGTCCTCCTGGACGCCGCTCCGCAGGTTCTGGCACGGTATCCCCAGACCAAGTTCATTATTGCGGGTAAAGGTCCTTATGCGGAAGAACTCCACCAGCAGGCCGCCAGACTGGGTATTGCCCAGCGGGTTTACTTTACGGGATATGTAGATGACGAGGTACGAAACACCCTGTACAGCTGGGCTGATGTAGCGGTATTTCCCAGCCTGTACGAACCTTTCGGCATTGTTGCCCTGGAAGGTATGGCTGCCCGGACTCCGGTGGTTGTTGCAGATACCGGCGGCTTAAGTGAAATTGTGGAACATGGAGTGGACGGTTTAAAGTTTTATCCTGGCAACAGCCGTTCCCTGGCCGATATGATCGTGTGGCTGTTACAGGACCGCCAGCTGGCCCAGAACCTGCGCCAGCGGGCTTTCCGCAAGGTACAGGAAAAGTTCAACTGGCGGGACATAGCTCTTTCCACCAGGCAGCTTTATCATCAGGTGTGGGATGAATACCGCCACGTTCCCTGGTATAGCCCGTATACACGCAGTAACCGCCTTTTCAACCGCATGTCCAAAATTTTTGCCCGGGCCTGACCTGGGTTTTACTGTAGAACAGGAGGGATTTAATGAAAGCAATTATTATGGCGGGGGGAGAGGGTTCCCGGTTGCGCCCTCTCACCTGCAACCGCCCCAAGCCCATGGTACCGGTAGCCAACCAGCCGATGATGTCTCACATTGTGGAACTACTAAAAAAGCACGGCTTTACCGATGTTGCGGTAACGCTGCAATACATGCCGGAAGCCATCCGGGATTATTTTGGAAATGGTGCACGGTACGGTATCAACATGCAGTACTTCATTGAGGAAACCCCTCTTGGAACGGCAGGCAGTGTAAAAAATGCCCAGGAGTTTCTGGATGAAACCTTCCTGGTGATAAGTGGGGACGCACTGACCGATTTAGATCTCTCCCGGGCCGTTGCCTTTCACCGCCAGCGCGGAGCTATGGCCACCCTGGTACTCACCCGGGTGAACTGCCCTCTCGAATACGGTGTGGTAATCACCAGGCCCGACGGCCTGATAACCCAGTTCCTGGAGAAGCCTGCGTGGGGTGAAGTTTTCAGTGATACGGTGAATACAGGCATATACGTGCTCGAACCGGAAGTCCTCGAATATATTGAACCAGGCCGGATGGTCGACTTCAGCAAGGACCTTTTCCCCTTGCTTTTAAGGGAGAAAAAACCGCTGTTCGGAGTAGTACTGCCAGGCTACTGGTGCGACATAGGCAACCTGCAGCAATATTTGCAGGCCCATCAGGATGTACTTTCGGGGCGGGTCGAAATCACAATCCCGGCCCGGGAAGTGGAACCGGGGATTTGGGTTGGTGACGGAGCGGATATCAGTAAAAGTGCCCGAATTACCGGTCCGGTACTGATTGGAGACAGGAGTTACGTTGGTCCGGATGCGGAAATAGAACCTTTCACCGTCCTCGGTGAAGGATGCTTAATCCAGGACCGGGCCTCCATCAAACGCAGCGTTCTGTGGAACAATGTGTATGTGGGACCCGGGGCGGCTTTAAGGGGAGCTATAGTGGCCGGCCGTGTTCAGGTACAGGCCAATGCATCGGTATATGAAGGAGCCGTTATTGGTAGTGATTCGGTAATTCAGGAACGAAGCATAATCAAACCGGACGTGAAGTTATGGCCCCACAAACTGGTGGAAAGTGGTACCGTAGTCCAAAACAGCCTGGTCTGGGGTACCCGGTACCCCAAAAAGATTTTCGGCATTGAAGGGATCAGCGGTCTGGTCAATGTAGAATTAACCCCGGAATTTGCCTGCCGGGTGGGAGCAGCCTTCGCATCAGCAATGGGGAGCCGGGGAATACGTCTGGCTGTAAGCAGCGATGTCCACCCGTCTTCCCGGATGATTAAAAGCGCCCTGTCCTGCGGGTTACAGTCAGCCGGCGCACAGGTGGTGGACCTTGGTACCGGTATTACTCCCATGCATCGCTTTGCCGTACGCCACCTCTCACTGGCCGGAGGAGTGCACGTAAGGGTATCCGCCCGCCGCTCTGACCATATAACCATGATTTTTATCAATGGCAAAGGCGGGAACATTTCCCGAAATGTGGAGCGAAAAGTGGAGAACCTGCTCATGCGGGAGGATTTTCATCGGGCAGAACCGCAGGCCATCTTTCCCCTGCAGCCGGTTTCCGGTGTTTCCGAAAGTTATATGGAGGCCCTGTTCAGAGACCTCGATCCGGCAGTGCTGGGAAAAGCGCGCCTCCGCCTGGTGGTAGCCTGCGATAGAGATAATCTGGGACCCTTCCTGGAA
>NZ_JBNATZ010000001.1:5472-39348 GCF_049701015.1 Desulfofundulus sp. | reverse complement strand
AACACCTGACCGAAAGATTGGGTATTACAGTGGAAAACCTGGACCTGCCGAACGCCTCCACCAGCACTCTGCGAAATTATCAGGAAGTCTTGTCTCACCTGAGCCAGCAGGTTTGGGAAGCGGGCGCTTCAGCCGGGGTGCTCCTGGATGCAAACGGCGACCGGCTGGTGCTGGTAGATGAGCGTGGGCGTATCATTCAAGACAACCTGCTGACCGCGCTGATCGCGCTTATCATTCTCCGTGCCAGGGGGGGGCCGGTGGTAGTTCCCGTTACAGCCCCGCGCGCTATTGAAACCCTGGCGGAGAAATACCGTGGTCAGGTCGTACGGACAAAAACTGCCGTTCAGGATTTTGTGGAAAAAGTTCTGGGGCAAGATGAATTCCAATTCTTATTAAATTTTGATGCCCTGGGTGCTCTCACCCGTATCCTTGAATTTGCCGCCAGAAACGGACTCACCCTCGGTAAGCTGGTAGATGAAATACCCACCTTTTTTATGGACCAGAAAGAGGTACCCGTACCCTGGGAAGCTAAAGGTCGGGTGATCAGGAGGTTAATCGAAGAGCCCCCTACCACCCAACTTGAGTTGCTGGATGGAGTAAAGGTTTTTCATCCCCAGGGATGGGCACTGGTTCTACCGGACCCCGACGAACCGGTTTGCCGGGTATTTACTGAAGGAGCATCGATGGAAATCGCACGGTCCTTGAGTGACTTCTACATTGATAAAATAAGTCAGATTGCGGGGTCTGCAGAAGCTACCGGGTAAAAAAAGCTCCCCTTAACGGGGAGCTCTTTTATACGGCTGCCACCAATTCTTCTTTGGAACGATACCAGGCATAATCGATATCGGGGAATATATTATTCGTATGTTCCAGCCAGGATAGCCAGCCCTCATCGATATGTCGCCCTTTGATCTCATCGTAAAGCCGCAGGAAATTCGACAAATGGCTTTTGGTACGCCTTACTGCGTACTCGACCATCGTGCCGGTACTCATGATAAAAGCCCAGTCACTGCTCTGGGCCAGGAGCAACTCCCGCGCTGCCTGATTTAAAGCCCTTCGTAAAAGCCCCTCGGCTTTGTTATAGGTATTGGCCAGTTCAATCATTCTGGATGCAGCCAGGTGAAGGTGACGGTAAATCCAATCATTGGCCTGGCAGAGCCAGACTTCGTTATACCCCTTGTTACCCCAGCTTGAAGGACAGGGCCTGGCCACCTGGTTACAGGGAAAACGCTGCAGGTAATCGCTGGGGGTAACCAGTTCAACCGTATCCTGATCAAAATGAATTTTGCGAATGAGAAATTCCAGCCACATGGGACCTTCAAACCACCAGTGGCCAAAAAGTTCAGCGTCATAGGGAGCAACAATAATAGGGGGCCTGTCCATGTACTGGGAGAGGTATTTGATCTGCAGTTCCCGGTTGAACATAAAGTTTCCCGCATGGACGGCAGCCTTTTCCCTTGCCCAGGCCGGAACATAAGGTTCCTTGTGGTTTGTTCGCCCGGTAATGCGGTAATATTTGATGCCTGTATGCACACGGATGCCGTCGGGATGAATATAAGGCTTGATGTAATCATAGTCCAGGTCAAAACCAATATCCCTGTAAAACTCCCGGTAATCAAAATCCCCGGGGTAACCTTCATTGGCACTCCATACCTGCTTGGAAGACTCCACATCCCGCCCAAATACGGCCACCCCCGAAGGGCAGTAAATAGGAGCGAATACCCCGTAGCGGGGCCTGTGAGAGGCAAATAAAACGCCGTGGGTGTCGGTAAAGAAAAAGCGAATACCGAACTCTTTTAAAATTTGGTCGATGCCCGGTCCATAAGCACATTCAGGTAACCAGATTCCACGCGGGGGCACACCAAAGTGCCGGCGGTGGACATCTACGGCTACGGCAATCTGTGCCCGGACAGCCTCGGGGTTGACCATGAGCAAGGGAAGGTACCCATGGGTGGCTGCACAGGTGATGATCTCCAAACGACCGAGATCCTGAAAGCGCTTGAAACCCTGGATTAAATTGCGCCCGTAAGTATGATGATACGTATGGGCAGTCTCGCGGAACAACCTCTGGTACATCAGTGCTGTCTCATGGAACGGGGTATTTCGCGTACGTTCTACTTCTTTATCGGCCAGTTCCATTAACTGTGCCAGATGACGCGAATAGCGTTCCTGCAACAGAGGATCTGTAAGCATAGAAACCAGAGGTGGCGACAGGGAAACTGTCAGGCGGAAAGGGATGCCATCGTTCACCAGACGCTCAAAGACGTGTAGAAGGGGGATATAGGTTTCGGTGATAGCCTCGTAAAGCCAACGTTCTTCTAAGAAATGCTCATGCTCCGGATGGCGTACATAGGGTAGATGGGCATGCAACACCAGCGTAAGGTATCCTTTGGCCATTTTACCAGTTCCTCCTCATTCTTTAACCTCTACTCCGGGGCCTGCCACCGGCGGTCCGAAACCGGGAGAACTTATTCCCAGGGGAACAACGGCCGCACGGCCGGCAACCTCCTGGATCAGCATGGGTGAACTGATACCAAACTGGAACTGGTAGGAACGATATACCCCTTCAATCCACATCCATTCTTCATCCAGGCATTCTGAAAGGCTTGATCTTGGAGTGGTCACCACATTGGACCGCAAAAGGGTAACAAACCGGCCATCGGGAAACATGCGACCCAGGTCGACACAGAAAGAGCGGTTGGGCTGGCCTACGGGGATATGCCAGTTATCCACCTCTTCCTGAACATTGATATCCATATAACTGTTGGCATTGTAGCCGTTGAAATTTACCCCCGTAACATCATAAACCCTTAAAACCGGGCGGGTATTGTTCCACGCCCGGGGCCCGTAAGTGGCGTTAAACTCTTCCTGCCGGGTGGCGGTTATTTCCCAATAAGCGTAGAGCCAATAAGGATCCCGGACCAAAAGCACCAGGCGATCAACGCCGTAGCGGCGGGGAAGTTCCGGAACTGAAGGTGGAGATGGTTCAACCGGCGGAACGGGCAAGGCCAGTTCTTCAGCAACTTCCTCATTGAACAGAGGTTGGGTAATTTTCTCCGAAGGCACCGGCCGGGACACCCGGCGCCGGGAGAACCATAAAAAAATAGCCAGAAACAGGACCACCAGGGCGATCCCGAAAAGGAACGGAACTAATGCGGTCATGAAGTACCCTCCTTTGGCAAAAATATAATAAATAACACCGGTTGCAGGGTGAGATAATTTAAAAAGGTCTTAAAAAGCTTTTTTTATTATTGCCTCGGTGCCGGGTTTTATGACCGAAAAATGATTCCCAACCTGCAAAAATTAACTTGCCTAGAAAAATTCGACCGGACGCCATAGCAGGGGGATTTTTGGTGAACATAAAAAAAGACCCGCCTCACTTCGGCGGGAACGAGAATTTAAAAGAAAGCTGAAGAGGATATTCAGTAAACATCAAGCAGGAAAACCTTTATCCTTTTGGTGTTCCATGTGATGGCCCTCTTCCACGTAAAAAGGCCATTTTTGGGCAAACCAGTCGTTCCACAGGACAGGAATAATCCACCAGAAAAGCCAGACGAGAGGTTTATTATTGAGATGCATACCGTGGTACTCCACAGGAGTATTTGCAAGCACCGAAGGAAGGCCCAGTACAGGCTCACAAACCTTATAGTAGATGACCCCGATGATAGCGGCAGCCGCAAAGACACCAATGGTACGGATAAACCAGCCGGCCACCACCCCCCACTGTTTCGGCCAGTTGTCAAAATAGTGGTTCCAAATCAGAAAAGGAATGAGGGTAAATCCTGCCAGTGTGGCCGTATGGTAATAGCGGTAATCCAGGCTTTCAATACCATCTTTTGCCAGAGGATCGACCGGCCCGTACATGGAAGCCATAACAGCCATGAGTACTTTGACTGTGAGCAGAGCCAAAACGAAAATGGAAACGGTGGCAAAAATACCTCGCCAGGGCTGGCTCTTTACAATATCCCAGGGCTTACCCTCCCAGACGTTGGCAGTCATAAACAGATAGACGATACACCATTCGTACCAGCCAATGTTAAAGTTCACAGTGGCACTGGGGCCGGCAATAACCGAAGACAATCCCTTCCACCATATGGTCTCGCCGAAGAATTCCTTGCTTACCAGGTAGGTAGCGAAATGCGGGAAAATGAGAATGCCGAAAAGGATAACGGTCACGACAGTACACAGGGACCATTCAGCCAGTCCGAGAGCGGGTTGCTTCATACCAGCAAAAGGCCACTTTTGAAACGCTATCGTCCAGAAAGCATACGTGAAAAAGCCAATTAGCACAAATAGAGTCAGCGCCGCTCCTACTACTTCATTGATGTGATGGTGGTCCAGTTTGGGCAGAGACTGATGGAGAGCCTCCGAACTCCAGAAGGGCATGGAAAGTTTGCCTAAAAATTGACCAAAGACTACATTGATGATGAACCAAACCGCCACCAGGTTGATAATAGTTTCCACCAGCAGCCGCTTGGGCGGTGTCAGGCTTTGAAAAGGGTAATCGCCGAACAAGAGGTGTTGCCACAGGCCGACCAGAATCATCCAGGCCATGAACGCCAGAAAGGGCTGTTCATACGTATGGAACGGCCCCCGCGGGTCCACAAAGATCCACCACACTACCAGGGCCACAACAGTGAAAGTAATGAGGGCAACAATTCCAGTTAACGGTTGGCCCCAGCGAGGTTTACCATGTCCTGCCATCCTTCTACCTCCCTCAAATTTCTATGCCTCCGGAAAGCAAATGTTACATGGTAATTCCCACCTCCTTTGCGCCATTTTGTAATAAAACCTCGAATTTATATAATGCAAGAATCGTGGCAACTTTCTGTAATGTCAGCCATCTTTTCTTCCCGCCGTTTCCCCCCGCTACAGCATGTCAAGCATGAGAAATATGTCAAGAACAGTAAACACAGAACTTGTCAAATCAACAGCTTGAATTATATTATTAAGTTGACGAAAGGAAGTAATTTTTAACGATATTTTCAAAGGGGTAGATCGTTGTTGCATATTGTCCTGGTTGAACCGGAAATTCCAGCTAACACAGGCAATATTGCCCGAACCTGTGCAGCCACGGGCAGTATCCTGCACCTGGTTCGTCCCCTGGGCTTCTCCACTGACGATAAATATCTAAAACGGGCGGGCCTGGATTACTGGCACCTGGTAGAAATACACTACCATGACTCTTTTGAAGAAGTGCGCCGTATGTATCCAAATCACCGTTTTTATTTTCTAAGCACCCGGGGCATACACCTGTACAATGAGGTAAAATATGGGCCGGACGACTTTCTGGTCTTTGGTAAGGAAACGCGGGGATTACCCGCGGAGCTGCTTTCCGCCAACCGGGACTACACCCTGCGTATCCCCATGCGGGAGGGTACCACCCGCTCCTTGAACCTGGCCAACTCCGTAGCACTGGTCCTCTATGAAGCCCTGCGCCAGCAGGGTTTTCCAGGGTTACGTTAAGTCAAAGTTGTGTAATTTCTAAAATTTTTGAAGGATTTTTGTTCTGCAGGAACGAATATTATTGTTTACACCTGGCTTTTTAACACCTGTCACCAGGGTAACACACCGGGAGGTAAATACATGGATTTAACCATAAAACAGCTACAGCAACGGTTGGAATCCCAGGGATACATCTGTGATCAGGACCTGGTAATTACTCTCTACCTCTCTTTGAAACTGGCCAAGCCCCTGCTGGTGGAAGGAGCCCCCGGGGTGGGGAAAACCGAGGTGGCCAAAGCTCTGGCCGGGGCATTAGATACGGAACTAATTCGTCTCCAGTGTTACGAAGGGTTGGACGAAAACCGGGCACTTTACGAGTGGAATTACCAGCGGCAGTTGCTTAAGATCGAAATCGCCAGGGGCAGTTGCGATCCTGCTGTCCTGGAAAAAGATCTCTTCGACCTGGAATATTTACTCGAAAGACCGCTATTAAAGGCTATCAGATCAGAGAAACAGGTTGTCCTGTTGATTGACGAAATTGATAAAACTGACCCGGAATTTGAAGCTTTCCTTTTTGAACTGCTCTCTGATTTTCAAATATCCATTCCCGAAGTGGGTACACTCAAAGCAAAGCAAATTCCCGCAGTGGTCTTAACCAGCAATGGCGAACGGGAATTGTCTGATGGTTTAAAACGCCGGTGCATTTATTTATATATCGATTATCCCACAATAGAAAAGGAAGTTCGCATTTTACAGGTTAAAGTACCCCAGGCCCGGGAGGAACTGGTTCACCAGGTGGTCCGGGCGGTAAACTATATCCGGTCTCATCTGGATTTAAAGAAGAAACCCTCAATTGCTGAAACGCTGGACTGGGCTCAGGCCCTTGTAGCCATGCATGTCGACGCGCTGACCCCGGAGATTCTTGGACAGACCTTGAACCTTTTCCTTAAAAACCGCGATGACCAGGAAACGTTGAAAAGGGAGGTGGGGTTGAGCGGGTTGTTGAAAAAGATCCGGGAGTTGGAAGAGGATGCCACCGGCCCCGCCGCGGTTACCTGTCATTGCGGCCACCATCACCTCTGTGGAGGAAGCACACATGGAAATCGATCCAATTAACCGGGTGGTGGCCCGGATGGGAGAGCAGGGCGAGAACACTCTGCTCCACAACCTTGTACGTTTTACACACATTTTGCGGCACCTGGGGGTTCGGGTCAGCATGGCAGAAACCCTGGATGCTTACCAGGTCCTGACACTGGTCGATCTTACATCCAGGGAACAGGTGAAGTCTGCTCTTGGAGCGGTTCTGGTAAAGAAAGCCACCGACCGGCAAATTTATAACCTGGCCTTTGATCGTTTCTTTGTCACACCTGAGGAAAAGAAAAAGCAACGTATATTAAGAAAAAAGCTGGAAGAAGATGAAGAACAGCGCCTGGCAGAAGCCCGGCAAAAATTGAACGAGGCACTCTCCCCATGGTTCACAGAGTTAAATTTCAACTCCGACGAGATCCGGACCTTCGCCCGTATGCCAGCCGGGGAACAAAAGCGTTTGACTGAAATTATCCGTCAAATGCATGGTAACCCGGTGAATGACCCGGGACGTCTTGTCGCCCGGGTAATGCAATCAGCACTCAATTACTGGCGCTACTACCTGCTGAAAACCCAGGGAGGAAAAGCCAGGCAGCAATTGGAGGCGGAACTGACCGGGGAAACGGAAATGGACGACGTAATTGCCGGCGTGGCTGCAGATTTTTACCGGGACCCTGATGATCAGTTGCTCCACCAGGACATGCAGCAGGTTGCCGATAGTGACCTGGAAAAATTCACTTCAATCCTTGAACGCCTGTCCCGAAGACTTGCCAACCGCCTTTCACGCCGTTACCGGAAAAGCAACCGCCGGCAGAAACTGGACATGCGCAGAACGATCCGCCGGAATATCGCTTTTGGTGGCTCGCCACTTAAATTATGCTATCGATCCCGCCGCCGTCAGCGCCCCCGCCTGTTACTAATATGCGACGTATCAGCCTCCATGGCTCGTTATGCCCGGTTCATCCTTCAGTTTATCTATGGTTTGAGCAGTGCAGCACGGGATATCGAAAGCTTCGTCTTTTCCGACGATCTGGAACGAATTACCCCTTACTTCCATCGGAATGAAGGCTTTGTACCGGTTATGACAAAACTTATCAATTCCAGCCGTCAGTGGGGGAAGACTACTAACTTTAACGCATCCTTGAAAACTTTTCACCGACACTGGCGCCACCTGCTTACTGGCGATACTCTGGTAGTCATAGTCAGTGACACAAAGACTATTGCTCCGCAGGAGGCCGCCCGTGAACTTGCTGCTCTGCGGGAACGGGTACGGGAGATTCTATGGCTCAACCCCGTTCCCCGCAAGCAATGGTCCTGCTTACCGGGTATTGCTGCATTCCTGCCATACGTCAACATGTTTGAATGTTATACCCTGCATCACCTGGAAGCGATCCTTGACAGGCAAATGATGAGCATAAGTTAAAATCTCCTGGAACATAAATAACATGCCCGGCTGCAGGTGGGGAGGTGGTATCTTGGCTATCAACAAAGCTGAAAGCACCGCTTTTTTGAGGGATGAGTTATCTATTTTCAATTGCTTGCATAATCTGGTCGTTGCCGTTGACTATCAAGGCCGTGTTATCATTTTCAACCCCACCAGTGAACGGGTTTTTAATTACCCGGCAGAAAAGGCTCTGGGTCGCCCCATCAGGGAGGTCGTTCCTTTTACAGGTCTGCCCAAGGTATTGCAGACGGGAAAGCCCCACATCGGCCGAAAATTTATTGTGGGCAATGCCCTGTATGTGGTCAACCGCACACCCATAATCCGCAATAACAACATTGTGGGCGCTATCGGCGTAGCTCAAGAAATTACCGAACTCCAACATCTAGCCCAGGAACTGAAAGAAATCAAGGAAGTCAACGGCCTCCTGGAAAATATCTTTCACTGCACGAATGAAGGATACATTGCCATCGGCAATGACGGCCGGGTCCTGATGCTGAACGAACCCATGGCGGAACTGCTGGGCGTTACTATTGAAACTACCGTAGGCCGCCACATCCGTGAAGTAGCCCCCGATAAACGTCTGCACCAGGTACTCTGGACTGGAAAATTGCAGTATGGGGAAGTCGTACGCATACGGGGCAGAGAAACAGTAATCATGCGGGTACCCCTTTACAACCAGGGCAAGCTGATTGGAGCAGTAAGCAAAGTTATATTCCAGGACGTGGAACAGCTTCTCGCCCTGGCAGAAAAAATAAGCATACAAAGGAGAAATTTTACCTGCCCTTCCACGACAAATAACGACAACCAGACCGCACGTTACACCGTTGAAAACCTGATCGGTACCAGCAGGGAGATGGTACGGCTCAAGGAAACCATACTGCGGGTGGCTCAGGGACCCTCTACAGTGTTGATCCGGGGAGAGAGCGGTACAGGCAAAGAACTGGTCGCTCATGCCCTTCATATGGCTTCCCCACGCCACCGTGGACCCTTCGTTAAAGTTAATTGCGCTGCCGTACCGGAAAACCTTCTGGAATCGGAACTTTTCGGTTACCAGGAAGGTGCTTTTACCGGAGCTAGAAAAGGTGGTCAAATCGGCAAATTTGAACAGGCCGATGGAGGAACCATTTTTCTCGACGAAATTGGGGATATGCCACTCCCCATGCAGGCCAAGATATTACGGGTCCTCCAGGAGAAGGAAATTGAACGCCTTGGAGACACCCGGCCTCGAGCTGTTGATGTACGGGTAGTGGCAGCCACCAACCGAAATCTGGAGGAGTTAATCAAGCAGGGACAATTCAGGGAAGATCTTTTTTACCGCCTGAATGTAGTATCCCTTTACATTCCACCCCTGCGGAACAGGCCGGACGACATTCCCATGCTGGTACAGCATTTTATCAAGAAATTTAACAGGGAATTCGGCCTTCTGGTACGAGATGTGTCACCTGAAGTCCGGGAGGTGCTTCACGCCTACGACTGGCCTGGAAACGTAAGGGAACTGGAAAACGTAATGGAGAGGGCTTTTAACCTGGTTGAAGGAGATATCATAGGAATAAAACATATGCCTCCCTACCTCCAAAAAATAAGCCAGGGCAAAAAAAGAGATCTGCATAACCGCACCCTTGCCACATTACTCCAGGAGGTGGAAAAAGAAGCTGTTCTGGAAGCCCTGGCCTCTTCAGGTGGCAATAAAATGCAGGCTGCTAAAATGCTGGGGATATCCAGGGCCTGGTTATACAAGAAGATGAGACAACACGGCATCAGGGAATAAAAATGTTGATTTACCTGAAGAAAAAGAAGGATTTCAGTTCAGAACAGCGAAGACATATTATGTTACTTCCACATACCTGGTAACTTGCAAGAATCAACCCGAACCGGAACGAACCCCATAACAACATAAAAGCAGTCAAGCAAAAACGGGGAGCTCCTGTTAGGGGCTGAGAAAGGGCTTGTGAGCACCTGACCCGCTGAACCTGCCCGGGGTAATGCCCGCGAAGGGAAAAAGCCGTCTGAGGTTACTGTGGCGCATCCTTTTGTGGGTGCGCTTTTTATTTCTAGCTACTATTAAGGAAGGAGTGGGTTTTAAAATGTATCTGGAAGACATTACTATTTCCAGGGCCATTATCACAAGGTACCAGGAGGAACTGCTGGAAGCACTCGAATCAGACGTGGCTGTAGTGGGCGGAGGCCCGTCAGGACTGGTGGCAGCCTGCTACCTGGCCCGGGCAAACAAAAAAGTGGTCCTCTTTGAACGCAAACTGAGCATCGGCGGGGGTATGTGGGGCGGCGGGATGATGTTCAACCAGATTGTAGTTCAGGATGAAGCATTACCCATTCTCAGAGAATTTGGCATCTCCTACCGTACATTCGAGGAAGGTTACTATACGGCCAGCTCCGTAGAAGCCGTTGCTGCCCTGACCCTTGGTGCGGTACGTGCCGGAGCAAAGATCTATAATTTAATTTCCGTGGAGGATGTCATGGTCAGGGATAATCGAATAACCGGCCTGGTTATCAACTGGACCCCCGTCGATCTTGGCAACCTGCATGTTGATCCCCTGACGGTACAATCGGAATATGTTATAGATTGCACCGGACATGATGCCCGGATAGCCAATATGGTGGTTAAAAAAATGGGAGCTGTCTTAAGAACCAGAACAGGTAACCTGGAAGGAGAGAAACCCATGTGGGCCGAACGGGGGGAAATGGCCACAGTGGCCAATACACGCGAAGTTTACCCCGGGCTCTACGTAGCGGGCATGGCGGCAAACGCAGTTTGCGGTGGTCATCGCATGGGGCCGATTTTCGGTGGGATGCTACTGTCAGGTCGACGGGCGGCCAGGCTTATTCTTGGCGAAGAGTAAACGGGCAGGACCAGCGCGAGCAGGATTTTACCTCATTTAAACGAATGAGTATCATACCAATGAGTATTATAAAAAAGCTGGATTTATCCAGGAGTGTCTGAAGATTATGTTCATACACCTTCATGTGCACACCGAATACAGCCTGCTGGACGGTGCGGCCCGGATCAAGGAAGTAGTAGCCAGAGCAAGGGAATTGGGTATGGAGTCACTGGCCATTACCGACCATGGTGTTATGTTTGGAGTTGTCGACTTTTACAAGGCCTGCCAGAAAGAAGGTATTAAACCCATCCTGGGTTGTGAGGTTTATGTAGCTCCCCGCACCATGAAAGACCGCACACCCAGGGTGGATGATCACCTCTATCACCTGGTCTTGCTGGCCGAAAACCAGACCGGGTACCGTAACCTCCTGCAACTGGTCTCCGTGGCCTATACCGAAGGTTTTTATTACAAACCCCGGATTGACAAAGAGACCCTGGCCAGATACAGCGAAGGGTTGATTGCTCTAAGTGGCTGTATAGCTGGAGAAGTGCCCAGCCGGCTCCTGGCCGGGGAGAAAGAAAAAGCCGTGGAAGCGGCTGCTATTTACCAGGACATCTTTGGTCGAGGGAATTTCTATCTGGAATTGCAGGATCATGGCCTGCCCGAACAACGCAAAGTTAATAGGGAACTTTTGCGCCTGCACCGGGAAATGAACATACCCCTGGTGGTAACCAACGACGTCCACTATGTAAAAAAAGAGCATGCCGAGATACAGGATATCCTGCTCTGTATTCAGACAGGGAAAAGCGTGGATGATCCTTCCCGCATGAAATTCGATTCCCAGGAGCTCTACCTGAAAAGCGAAGAAGAAATAGCTCTTCTTTTTGGAGATTTTAAAGAGGCCATGATTAATACCTGCCTCATTGCCGAACGCTGCCGGGTTGAACTCAACTTTGGCCAGACCCATCTCCCGCATTACCAGGTACCCGAGGGTCATGACGTAGATAGCTACCTTGAGCAGCTCTGTCTGGAAGGAGTACGACGCCGCTACGGGGAGATGACCGAACCGGTACGGCAGCGTTTGGAATATGAGCTCAAAGTTATCCGGCAGATGGGTTACTCCGCCTACTTCCTGATAGTGTGGGATTTTATCCATTATGCCCGGCAGAAGGGAATACCGGTAGGACCCGGCCGGGGTTCTGCCGCCGGTAGCCTGGTAGCCTACGTACTGGGAATTACCAACCTTGATCCTCTAAAGTACGGCCTGCTATTTGAACGTTTCCTGAACCCGGAACGAGTCTCCATGCCTGACGTGGATGTGGACCTGTGCTTTGAGCGTCGGGGAGAAGTAATTAACTACATCACCAGCAAATATGGAGCGGACAGGGTAGCTCAAATTGCCACCTTTGGTACCATGGCCGCCAGGGCTGCCATCAGGGATGTAGGGCGGGCATTAAATATGCCCTATGGAGAAGTGGATAAAATAGCCAAACTGGTGCCCGCAGAATTGCACATGACTATCGAACGGGCCCTCAGTGAATCCGTTGAATTAAAAGAACTATATGAACAAAATCCCCAGGTAAAAAAATTAATCGATACCGCTGCCCTGCTGGAAGGTATGCCCAGGCACGCCTCAACCCATGCAGCGGGTGTGGTGATCACCAAAGAGCCTTTAACACACTATCTGCCGCTCTACAAGGCTGCGGACGGGCCACTGACCACACAGTTTGCTAAAGATCAGGTAGAAGAATTGGGCCTGTTAAAAATGGATCTCCTGGGCCTGCGTACCCTGACGGTCATTGCCGATACCCTGAAACTCATCCGGGAAAACGGTGGGCCGGAAATAAACATTGATGAAATCCCCTTAGACGACCCAAAAACCTTCGACCTGTTATGCCGGGGCGAAGGAAGCGGCGTGTTTCAGCTGGAGTCCAGCGGTATGCGCGCACTGTTAAAAGAGCTGCGTCCCGAGGTGTTTGAGGACATTGTCGCCCTGGTGGCCCTTTACCGGCCTGGCCCCCTCGGAAGCGGCATGGTGGAAGACTTTATCAAGAGCAAGCACGGAGAAAAGAAAGTTACTTATCTGGACCCCCGGCTGGAACCGATATTAAGAGATACCTACGGCGTCATTCTCTACCAGGAGCAGGTTATGCGCATTGCCAGCGACCTGGCAGGTTTTACCCTGGGGGAAGCCGACCTTTTGCGCCGGGCCATGGGTAAAAAGAAGCCTGAAATTATTGCCGGGTTGAGAAACCAGTTTATCGAAGGAGCGGTCAAGAACGGGGTCGACCCGCAAATTGCCGGGCAGATTTTCGACCTTATGGAGTACTTCGCCGGTTACGGCTTTAACAAAAGCCATAGTGCCGCCTATGCTCTGGTTGCGTACCAGACGGCTTACCTGAAAGCCAATTATCCAGCACAATACATGGCGGCCTTGCTTACTTCGGTACGGGACAACACGGACAAGGTGGCAGCATATGTGGAGGAATGCCGCCGTATGGGTCTGGAAGTCCTGCCCCCGGATGTCAACGAAAGCCGGGAAAGTTTCACCGTGGTTGGAGGTAAAATCCGTTTCGGCCTGGCAGCAATTAAAAACGTGGGCGAGGGTGCAGTGCAGGCCATTATCAGATCCCGTCAGGAGAAGGGGCCATTTAAAAATTTTGCCGATTTTTGCAGGCGGATGGATACGAGGACTATCAACCGGCGGGTTCTGGAGAATCTCATTAAAAGCGGAGCGCTGGATTCCCTGGGCCATCACCGGGCACAACTTATGGCAGGCATCGAGCTTGGTCTTTCCCTGGCCCAGCAATCCCAGCAGCAACGACAAAACGGCCAGCTAACCTTTGAGCAGTTCTGGGGGGAAGCAGCAGAAGATATTGTACTGCCTCGTGTACAGAAATATTCCCGTGCCGAAATGCTGGCATTGGAAAAAGAAGCATTGGGATTATACATCAGCGGTCATCCCCTGGAAGAATACCGCCAGGCTCTGGCAGAAGAAACCACTGCCTCGGTGGCAGAAATTGGAGAGGAGGATCAGGGAGGGGTTACAGTTGGCGGCATGCTTACCTCCTTAAAGCGTATCACCACCCGCAGGGGGGAACCCATGGCTTTTGGTACCCTGGAGGACCTTACCGGTAGTATTGAAGTAATTTTCTTCCCCCGCGTTTACCAGCAATACGCCAAACTCATTATCCCTGAAGGTGTA
Source organism: Desulfofundulus sp. (assembly GCF_049701015.1). Classification (NCBI taxonomy): domain Bacteria; kingdom Bacillati; phylum Bacillota; class Clostridia; order Eubacteriales; family Peptococcaceae; genus Desulfofundulus; species Desulfofundulus sp. The sequence goes on along the minus strand of NZ_JBNATZ010000001.1, from coordinate 25,331 downwards.
CTGTTAATCCGGGGGCAGATAAGTTCCACCGGCGACAGAGTGAAGATTGTGGCTGAAGAGGTATCCCCCTTACTAAAGAAAATCAATGCCAGCCTCTATCTGCAAATCAGGGAAGCCACTCCCCGGTTAATCAGGCAGGTACAGCACGTCCTGAGCAATTTTCCCGGTTCCTCACCGGTGTACCTGTATTTCCCCCGGGAAAAGAAGCTGGCCCGGGTATCCCGGGATTACTGGATTAACCTGGCATCACCGGTAGTCACGGAACTGGCCGCCATTTTAGGACCGGACAACGTGAGAATAAAGGAATCACCTGGCAGGTAGCTTGTCAAAGGACGTGCGGTATGCTATGATGGAACTGCTAAAACCCGGTAATCTACCTGAAAAGGGGGGTACCTGCATGCCTGAAAGCTGGGAAATTAATGCCGACTATGTGGCGGTCAAAGCCCTGGAAAACGGGGTTACCATTATCGGCCTCACCCGTGGGAAGGATACCCGCTTTCATCACTCAGAAAAGCTGGATAAAGGTGAAATCATGATCGCCCAATTTACAGAACACACTTCTGCCATCAAAATCCGCGGCAAGGTAGAAGTAATGACCCGGTACGGCGTCATGCGTAATGATGATCTGGCCTGAAAAAGTATCCAGGGTTTATACTCTGGATATACTTATTGTTATAGTCCTTCTAATTCCAAATTAATTAAATCCCGGCCCCGGGGGTGGGAATCTTGTGGACTGTGGTTTATATTGCACCAAACAAAAAAGAAGCGACGCGCATTAAGGAAATTCTGTCCAAAGAAGGAATACTGGTCAAACTGCGGGAACTTTCGCCAACTCATTGCGGACACAACTGCTCGGTAGAAATTCTGGTGCCGGAAGCAGAAGTTGACGAAGCCCTGGAAATTATAAACACCATCTGACTCCTTGTGGAGGAGCAAAATGCTGGATATTTTCAAGAGACAGCGACAGCGTTACGCCACGGTAAAATCGGCCGGCCGGGAAATACCCAACGGCTTGTGGGTAAAGTGTCCCCGTTGCCAGGAAATTCAGTTCACAGGAGAACTGGGGAAACACTTAAAGGTCTGTACCAGGTGCGGTTATCATTTTCGTCTTACTGCCCAGGAGCGTATTAAGATAACAATTGATGAGGGAACATTTACCGAATGGGACCGGGATATGATGCCTGTCAACCCCTTCGGGGACATTGAGTATGATGAAAAGCTGGCCAGGGCCTGCCGGGAAACCGGACTGAATGAAGCAGTAGTTACCGGAGAAGGGGACATTGACGGACACCGGGTTGTAATAGCCGTAATGGATACCCGCTTTATGATGGCCAGTATGGGTACGGTGGTAGGTGAAAAGATAACCCGGGCAATTGATGGAGCCCGGGAAAGAAATTTACCGCTGGTTATTTTCGCTGCATCCGGAGGCGCCCGCATGCAGGAAGGGGTACTTTCGTTAATGCAAATGGCCAGGACATGCGCAGCCCTCTCTTCCTTTTCCGAAGCGGGACTTCTCTACATATCTGTACTTACCGACCCGACAACAGGTGGGGTTAGTGCCAGTTTTGCCTTCCTGGGGGATATCATCCTGGCTGAACCGGGGGCACTGATTGGTTTTGCAGGTCCCAGGGTGATTGAGCAAACCATCCGCCAGAAACTGCCCGAAGGTTTTCAGAGAGCTGAATTTCTGCGCCAGCACGGTTTTTTAGACGCTGTGGTTCCCCGGTCGAAGTTGAAATCCACCCTGGCTCAAATATTAGATTTACACCGGAGCGAGTAAGATGGTTTACGATTTCGAACAGCCAATCATTGAACTGGAGGCAAAAATCAACGAGCTACAACGGTTTGCCAGCGAAAAGGGCATTGATCTGAGCAGGGAAATCGAAAACCTGGAAAAAAGGGCCCGGGAACTCAAACAAACCATTTACGGACAGCTTACCCCGTGGCAGAAGGTACTTATCGCCCGCCACCCTGAACGCCCGAATACCCTGGACTATATCAACATGCTGTGCACGGACTTCATCGAATTCCACGGGGACAGGTGTTTCGGAGATGACCCGGCAATATTGGGGGGTATCGCGAGATTTCGTGGACGGGCAGTAACAGTAATCGGCCACCTGAAAGGTCACGATACCAGGGAAAACCTGGCCCGTAACTTTGGGATGGCCCATCCCGAAGGATATCGCAAAGCTCTGAGGCTTATGCGGCAGGCCGAAAAGTTTAAACGGCCGGTCATAACTTTCATCGACACTCCCGGTGCGTACCCCGGCATGGGAGCGGAAGAAAGGGGACAGGCCCATGTTATTGCTCTGTGTATTTCAGGCATGCTTGCCCTGCGCGTACCGGTAATATCAGTGATAATGGGTGAAGGTGGCAGTGGAGGGGCACTGGCTCTTGCTGCAGGTGACCGCATACTGATGCAGGAACATGCCATTTTTTCGGTGATTTCCCCGGAAGCCTATGCCACCATTCTCTGGAAAGACGCATCCCGTTGCCGGGATGCTGCCGGAGTGATGAAAATAACCGCGCAGGACCTCCACGCGCGCCAACTGGTAGACGAGGTTATTCCAGAACCGCTCGGTGGTGCCCACCGGGACAAAAAAGAAGCTGCGCGGATGATGGGGGAAGTTATAGCCCGCCACCTGGAAGAACTTCTGAACCATCCTGCGGACGAACTCATTAAACGACGCCACGCCCGTTTCAGATCCATCGGCCCTGAATATTTACCTGGCAATAACATAACTTAATAATGCAATTTACCTTGAAGCCAGGGAGGTATTTTTTTGCTGAGGATAGGTATTTTAACCAGCGGTGGCGACTCTCCAGGGATGAATGCGGCTATCCGGGCGGTAGTACGTAAGGCTATTTACCATGGCCTGGAAGTGATTGGCATCAAAAGAGGTTTTAATGGTTTTATTGAAGGAGACATGGAACCCATGCGTCTGGGTTCAGTAGCAGATATCATTCACCGGGGAGGAACCATTTTACATACGGCCCGCTCCGAACAATTCAAAACTCCCGCGGGGCGGGCCAAAGCGTGGGAAAACGTAGAGCGTTTCGGCCTGGAGGGGCTGGTAGTTATCGGCGGTGACGGGTCCTTTACCGGAGCATACATCTTCCACCGTGAATACGGCCTTCCGGTAGTAGGTATTCCGGGAACTATCGATAACGATATAAGCGGTACGGATTATTCGATTGGCTTTGATACCGCCGTCAATACAGCAGTGGACGCCATCAATAAAATCCGTGACACAGCCACTTCCCACGAGCGGACCTTTATTGTGGAAGTAATGGGCCGTAACACGGGCTTTATCGCTGTCGCCGCAGGCCTGGCGGGAGGAGCCGAATCCATTATCATTCCGGAACACCCCTTCAGCATCGAAGAAGTTTGCCACAAACTCTGTAAGGGCTACCGGCGCGGGAAACTGCACAGCATCATAGTGGTTGCCGAGGGAGCAGGGAGCGGATTGGAAATAGGAAAACAGATCAAAGAACGAACAGGCTTTGATACCAAGGTGACCATCCTGGGACACCTCCAGCGGGGTGGCACACCGACAGCTTTCGATCGTATCCTGGCCAGTCAACTTGGAGCCCGTGCTGTAGAGCTGCTCATGCAAGGGGAAACCAGTAAAATGGTGGGCATGCTGTCCGGGAAAATTGTGGAAACCGACCTCGAGCAGGTCCTGGGGCAAAAAAAAGCCGTTGATCTCGATGTATACCGGCTGGCAAGCATTTTAGCCATATAAGGAGGAACAGGTCGTGAGACGAACTAAAATAATCTGCACTATCGGTCCAGCCTGCGAACAGGTAGAAACCCTCATGGAAATGATGAGGGCTGGTATGAATATAGCCAGGCTTAATTTTTCCCATGGTACCCACGAAGAACACGCCCGGCGCATTGCCAACATCCGCAAGGCTGCCAGCCTGGTAGGTAAGAATATTGCTATTTTACTGGATACAAAGGGACCTGAAATCCGCCTCGGCTATCTGGAAAAGGAACCCGTTGTACTTAAAGCGGGCCAGCGGGTGATCCTCACCACCGAAAACATCAAGGGAACGGCGGAACGCCTGCCCGTCACCTATGCCGGGTTGCCCCGGGACGTGGCACCAGGAAACATAATACTGATTGCGGATGGGCTGATCGAGTTACGGGTCATATCCTGCAGTGAACGCGAAGTGGAATGTGAGATAGTCCACGGAGGAGAATTGACGAGTCAAAAGGGAGTCAGTATTCCCGGCGTACCTGTGAACCTGCCCGCCATTACCGAGAAGGATATCCGGGACATAGAATTTGGCATTGAGCAGGAACTGGATTTTATCGCTGCCTCCTTTGTACGTAAGCCTGCGGATGTCCTGGCCATCCGGCGCATCCTGGAAGAGCACGGGGCGGATATGGATATTATCGCCAAGATTGAAAGTAAGGAAGGCGTGGAAAACCTGGATGAAATCATTAAAGTTGCCGATGGCATTATGGTTGCCCGAGGCGACCTGGGTGTTGGTCTTCCAGTAGAAGAAGTACCGCTGATCCAGAAATCCATCATCGAAAAATGCAATCTGGCTGGAAAACCGGTCATTACAGCCACCCAGATGCTGGAATCCATGATTCACAACCCCCGGCCCACCCGGGCTGAGGCCAGCGACGTAGCCAATGCTATCCTGGATGGAACTGACGCTATTATGCTCTCGGGAGAAACAGCCGCAGGACACTATCCGGTGGAAGCGGTAAAAACCATGGCCCGCATTGCCAGCCGCGTGGAACGCGCCCTCCCTTATGAAGAAATCTTACAGAGGCGGGGCCGGGTGCTGGCCCGCACGGTAACCGATGCTATCAGCCACGCTACGTGTACTACCGCTCAGGACCTGGAAGCCGCCGCCATTATTACTTCTACGGAAACAGGCTACACGGCTAAAATGGTGAGCAAATACCGCCCCCGTGCTCCGATCATTGCCGTGACCCCTGCAGCCCGGGTATTGCGTAAGCTGGCCCTGGTCTGGGGCGTACAACCTCTCCTGGTAGGACGAACCACAGATACAGATAATATGATTGCCTCAGCTATTGAAGTATCCCTGGCAGCGGATCTGATTAAACCCGGAGAACTGGTGGTCATTACGGCCGGTGTTCCCGTGGGGGTTCATGGTACCACCAATCTTTTGAAAGTTCACACTGTTGGGGATATCCTGGTTCGCGGCCAGGGCATCGGAACCCGGGCCGTGACGGGTCGTGTACGTATCTGCCACACCCTTAAAGATGCTCTGGAAAAGGTGGAACCCGGCGACATCCTGGTCACCCCCTTTACGGATAAGGACTTTATACCGGCCATAGAAAAGGCAGCCGCCCTGATTACGGAGGTCGGGGGACTCACTTCCCATGGTGCCATTGTAGGGCTGGAATTTGGCATTCCGGTAATTGTAGGGGTGGATGCCGCAACCTCCATTCTCACCGACGGAGAAACGGTAACGGTAGACGGACAGCGGGGCCTTGTATACCGGGGCACCGCCAGAGTACTGTAGCCCCTCCGGGGACAGGCCTGGATATTGAACGGACAAATTTGGCGCCGGCACACCTATATATAATACGCCTTTTACGGGCATGTTAAAGCCCGGGCAGGTGAATTTAAAATGAAAGAATGGGTCCTGAACTATCTGGGTACCCTGGGTGCATGGGGACTGTTCCTGGGGTTAGTTATCGAAGCCCTGGGTATTCCCTTTCCCGGAGGTTTAATGACCCTCCTGGCAGGCATTCTGGTAAACCAGGGAAAGCTTGATTTCTACCATATACTTGCAGCTGCCGTGCTCGGCTTTAATACGGGTGCCACAGCAGCTTATTTTATCGGCCGCTGCGTGGGAGAACCATTTTTGCTCCGGTACGGGAAATATTTAATGGTTACACCGACCAAGTTTAACCAGGCCCGTAACTGGATGTACCGGTCGGCACCGGCCTTTATCATTTTCGGGCGTTTTGTCCCCATGGTAAGCAACCTCACACCCTACCTGGCCGGGATTAGTCGGCTACCATTCGTACAGTTCTTAATTTATAATTTCATTTTTGCCTTGAGCTGGTCTTCTTTTAACCTTGGGATCGGGATCTTTTTCGGGCATCACTGGGAATCCATCGTCCCAATGATTCATTCACGGTTGCCCCTGCTGGCACTGGCAGTATTGATTGCCTATTTTATTTATCTTTTCCTCAAACAGAAGGCACTGAACCGCATCTAAAATCTGAGGAAAATTTTGTTCTCCAAAGTAGGGATAAACTAGTTTTCGTCGAATTAGGGTAGGTGAGTGTCTACCAGAAAAAACAAAGGGGTAAAGTATGCGCAAGGTTCCCACAACTTGTTTAAGACCCGGTTTAAAGGTCGGTCGGGCGGTTTACAATGCTTCCGGCCAGGTATTGCTCCAGGCCGGAACCATTCTTACCGAAAGATTTATTGCCAGGCTAAAAATGCTTGGTATCCCGGCCGTATACATAGATGACTTTGTGGGCGTAGAAGTAGAGGATGTCATTTCCGAGGAGACACGAGCCCAGGCTATAGCCAAAGTTAAGGCCCTGCTACTTTCGAAGACCCAGCAAAGTAGCGGTCCAGGACGCGCGTTAATTGGTGTAAAAGATATGACAAGTACAGTCAATGAAATCATTGATGAACTGCTGAGTCGGCGTTCATTGATGGTAAACCTGGTCGATATCAGGAATCTTGATGAATATACATTTGGTCATTCAGTCAACGTGTGTGTACTGGCAGTAATTACAGGGATAACCCTTGGGTACAGCCGCACCAAGTTACTGCATCTGGGCATGGCGGCTTTACTGCACGATATCGGCAAAACGCGTATTCCCTTAAAGATTTTAAACAAGCCCGGGCCATTGACCACTGAAGAATTTGAGCTTATTAAAAAACACTGTGTCTACGGAGCTGAGATTCTACAGCAGGACCCGGGAGCCAACTTGCTGTGCCGGATCGTAGCCATGCAACACCACGAACGTCATAACGGTCAGGGGTATCCCCTGGGGCTGAAGGGGGCACAAATACATGAATTTGCTCAGATCACAGGGCTGGTGGATATGTATGATGCTCTGACCGCCGACCGGGTCTACCGCCCGGCCTATCCCGTTCACGAAGCTTACGAAATGATTGCCGGCTCGGGTGACTTTTTATTTGACTTTGATATCGTACAGGCCTTCCTGAGTAATGTTGCGGCCTACCCGGTAGGTAGTCTCGTGCGCCTATCCAGCGGTGAAATTGGTGTGGTAGTTGAAACCAGGCGGGGTTTTTCTCTCTATCCCCGGGTACGTATTCTATTTTCGGCACAAAGACAACCTCTGGGCGAACCCTATGAAATAAACCTTGCGGAGCACCGTCACCTTTCTGTAGCGGAAGTTATCAAAGATTACTGGGAACCGTTTCCTGAGACTGTTAAAAATGTGACTTAAGCAAAGTAATTTTGCCCGGATATGCTCCGGAAAATCGGGGGAATACCATGCTTCCCCCTTAAATTTTAAATTTTAGTATCCCTGAAACCGGCAGGAAAAAGAAAGTACTTGTTGAATAATAATTAAGAATATTCATTAATGTCAAATTTGAGAGTGATCACTCATAGATTAATGCCGGTTGCCACTGTCAGGTATTTTATGAGCTACCATTCAAAAGGGGGAATTAAAAAGCAATGACTCAGCGTACGGTTTACTATGAACCATTAAGCCCTTTAAGTTTTTTGCAGCGCAGCGCCTTTGTTTTCCGCCATAAAACGGCAGTGGTATATAATGATAAGCGCTACACCTATAGCGAATTTTATCAACGGGTTAACCGGCTGGCCAGCGCTTTAAAAAAGATTGGTATCGGGAAAGGAGATAAAGTGGCTTTTCTGTGCCCCAATATCCCACCAATGCTGGAAGCACATTATGGAGTACCCATGGTTGGAGCAGCCCTGGTAAGCATTAACATACGGTTATCCCCCCGGGAAATAGCGTACATTCTCAACCATTCCGACAGCAAAGCCCTTTTTGTGGATAACGAATTCGCCCATCTTATTACAGCCATTAAAGACAAGCTCACCAATATAAAAACCTTTGTCAACATCTGTGATATTAACGAGAGCCGCCCGCTGGAAGGACCGGAGTATGAAGAATTCCTGGCTGGAGGTTCCCCGGACCCTCTACCCAACGTAATCGAAGATGAAATGGAGATTATTGCCATTAACTACACGAGCGGGACCACCGGCCTGCCCAAGGGTGTCATGTATCACCACCGGGGAGCCTACCTGAACGCCCTCGGGGAAGCCCTGGAGCATAAAATGAGTTCTAATTCAGTCTACCTGTGGACCCTGCCCATGTTCCATTGCAATGGGTGGTGTTTTACCTGGGGTGTCACTGCGGTCGGCGGAACTCATGTCTGCCTGCGCAAAGTGGTGCCGGAAGATATTTACCGCCTTATTGAAAAGGAAGGGGTTACCCACCTTTGTGCTGCTCCTACAGTGCTGGTATCCATGGCCAACTACCCGAAAGCGAAGGAACACAAGATTAGGGCAAAGTTAAATATTATCACAGCCGGTGCTCCCCCCTCTCCGGCTGTGATCAAGAACATAGAAGAAATCGGGGCAGAGGTAACTCACACTTACGGTCTGACGGAAGTATACGGACCTCATACCATTTGTGAATGGCAGAATTCGTGGAATGAGCTTGATGCAACTGAAAGGGCCAGAATCAAGGCCCGCCAGGGAGTGGCCTACATCCACTCCGAGTTTGTGCGTGTCGTAGATCCGGTAGATATGACCGATGTCCCGGCAGACGGTCAGACCATAGGGGAAATTGTTATGCGGGGTAACAACGTCATGCTGGGTTACTACAAGCAACCGGAAGAAACAGATAAAGCCTTCCGGGGTGGCTGGTTCCACAGCGGGGACCTGGCCGTGATGCACCCTGACGGGTACATTGAAATTAAGGACCGTTTGAAAGATATTATCATCAGCGGTGGGGAAAATATCTCCACGATAGAAGTGGAGAACTGTATATACGAACATCCTGATGTACTGGAAGTAGCTGTAATAGGCATTCCTGACCCGAAATGGGGAGAAGTACCAAAGGCCTTTGTAGTCCCCAAACCTGGCACCAATCTTACCGCGGAAGACATCATTAATTTTTGCCGGGAACGCATCGCCCGTTTTAAAGTCCCCAAGGCTGTAGAATTTGGGGAACTACCAAGGACCTCCACAGGTAAAATTATGAAATACCGGTTAAGAGAAAAGGAATGGAAGGGATACGAAAAACGTGTCAACTAGAAATTAAAGAAAGGACGGGTATAAACCCGTCCTTCGTCACTTCAGGCAGGCACCAGTTTCAGGCGACCCCAGGCGGCCATTTTGTCACGACAAATTATCAAGGCCCCCGTTACCCCGGGAATGCTCGCAGCAAAATCTACAGCCTCCCTGACCTGTTCAGGATCCTTCACCAGATTTCCCGCTGCCGTGGCTACTGCATCAGCCAGAGCTGTACTGGGTGAAAGAATCACAACCGCATCGGCCACGCCGAAACTTAAAGAGTGCCCTACCGTACCTGAAGAAGTACAAATGCCCAGCGGGGTATCCTGGGGGCGAACTTCCAGGGCCAGGCGGTGAGAAAATGGGGAATCCCCGGCATACACACCGATTAGCCGCACCCGTGCGCTACGCAGGTAAATATCCCCGCCATTTTCCACAATGACATCACGGCTGAAGCGGGCCAGAGCCCGTCCCACTCTTTCAGCTATGGCTCCGGCCACGGCAGCCATGGGACCAACGCCAGCCAACCTGGCTGCTTCAGCCATCTCCCGTACAATGGGTGGAGCGTCAGGTAATACATCGCAAGGGGTATGAGCTTTAAGAAATGCCGGGTCTCTTTTGATATACTCTTCCAGGGGAGCCCGGCATTCCCGCACCATTTGCGTCACCCGCTCTACCAGTTCGGGGGAAAAGCGCTCCCTGCGTACGCCAATATCCAGGTCCGTTTCTCCCACCACCACCTGAAAGTGCACCAGATCCTCCTGCCGGTGGCGGTAACGATAAGTACGTTCCAAAGTGAACTCTCAACCCCCACAATCTTTCCCCCGGCAAACAAAGTAGGCCCCGGAGGAAATCCCTAAAGTTTGACCTCCATCGCCCGCACAGGGCAAGCTTTTACGCATAGCAGGCAGACTACACAGCTGTCCCCGTCAAAATGCACTTCCATCCCCGGCCGGTCCAGGTGCAGGGCACCGGTGGGACAGATAGCAGTACAGGCACCGCACATGGTGCAACGCTGCTCATTGCGCACAACCTCATGGGTGAGGGGCTGGACCATTACCCCCTGCTCCCGAAGGTAATTCAGACCTTGTTCGTAGTTATCCCCCGTTAGCTCAAGAACCATAATACCTTCTTTTTGAGGGTTAACATTGGCCTTCACTATGTTCATTACCAGGTCGTAATCCTTAACCAGGCGGTAAATAATGGGTTTATCGGAAATCTCGGGCCCAAAACGAAGAACTATTTTCCTGGGCGACATGGTTTTCTGCCCTCCTTGATTCAGCCTTTCAAAACTTTTCCGGTCAAACAATCGGCCGGAGAGGGTAGGAGCTGCACTGGTTCGGAAAGGAAAAATTCACCTTTTTGAATCCACTCCTTCAAGATGCCGGCAATCTCCCGTGCCCGGGGATAGCTTGACAACGGTGCTGTAGGCACTTCTTTACCCTGGACCACTATCTTGCCCGACTTCAGTTGTGCGTAGCTAACATAACCCAGGTTCCCTGGTTTCCGGTTGGGATAGGCCTCACCATAATCCACAATGGGGGCATAAAGATCCGCATCGGTGGCTGCGGCATAACGGGCAATTTCTTCATTTAAAATGGGGATGGGTACGCCAATGCCGACGCTCAAGGTCGCCCCGTAGCCCAGGTAACTGGTGCCCATGAGCCAGCGGGGACTCATTTGCTTCAAATCTCCAATAACCGCCAGGGTACCGCCGGCAGGTCCCAGTTCCTTGCCGCTGGCATCGGTTTGCATGGCCGGGAAGTGCTGAGTACCGTGCCAGGCAACATATCCGATACCGCCGCCCAGGAAAATGCGGGTACCTATGCCGATAGTTTTAAAGTGGGGATCTTTGAGCAAAGGACTCAATTGGCCGGAAGTGGAATAATGTGCGTTACCCAAATTGGGCTTCAGGATCCCCATGTAGGTATATATGGTCCGGTTGGAAAGGTTGACGGCACAGTTGTAATTCTGGTAAGCATTCCGCGGGTTGAACAAAATGGCTTCGTTAATGTCATGAATGGTGATGGTGGTTTCAATTTCCCGGCGTGGGTAGCAATCGGTACCGTAACCCAATGCCTTTAAGCGAACAGGCCTTCCGGCTACAAGGTCTTCAATAACATGCCCGCCGCCATAGCGGAATTCTCCCGGATAATTGCTGTTCAAGGGGTCATCATCAGGGAGTTCTGTAGCTCCAAGATAGGCATCTACCGCCGCAATGCCCGTATAGGCCGGTACATTGTTGAGCCACACCCGGTGCATTTTGATACGGGGAGCAGGGTGGCCGAAATTGAGAAAAACGCCGGAGGAGCACATGGGGGCAAAGGTACCGGTGGTCACCACATCCACTTCCCGGGATGCACGGGTAAGCCCCTTTTCCCGGACGATGTCAATAAATTCTTCCGCCGTTACCACCACTGCTTTGCCGCTTTTGATCCGGGCATTAATCTCTTGATAGGTTTTTTCGCTCATTCACCTCATCCCTTTCATCGTGTGCTCTACTCCAGACGACAGGAGGCCTCTTCCAAACAGAAGAGGCCTCCTTAAAATGAACCCTCTTATCTGTCAGAAGATAAACTTCTGCAGGAATTGGCACCATTCCCCGGATAACGGTAAGACCCGCCGGCGGCTTGCAGGTTCACCTATACCCCAGGGCGGTTGCCGGGTTTCATCGGGCCAGTCCCTCCACCACTCTGGATAAGAGCACCCTGTATTCTTTTTTAAACTTGTTAGATATTCTAACAAGTGAGTAGAGAAAAGTCAACGATTTTTTATTTCGTGTCGTCGGACTGTGATATTGTCACCCTGTAAGCGGTCTGAGAAAATGTCACCATGGGAGGAGAAATCTTTTTGAGTACTAAAGAGTCGGGACCGGCACAAACTATTCATCTTACCTCACAGGCGAAATATTGAGTTAAACGACTGAGCGCCCGCTTCTCTATGCGGGAGACATAGGAACGAGAGATACCAAGACGTCTCGCAATTTCCCTCTGGGTACGGCGTGCACCATCCTTTAAACCAAAACGCAATACCAGTACTTTGCGTTCCTGAGGGGACAGCTGTTCCAGTTGCTTCCACAACCGGTCCTGCTCCATCTGGCCGGCAACAATATCGCTCACAATCTCGGGATCGGTACCCAAAACATCGATAAATGTAATCTCATTGCCTTCCTTATCCACCCCAATGGGATCATATAATGAAAGTTCCGACCGGATTTTCTTGCGTGCCCGCAAATGCATAAGAATTTCATTCTCGATACAACGTGATGCATAAGTAGCCAGACGGTTGGCTTTTTCAGGATCATAAGTATCCACGGCCTTGATCAGACCAATAGTACCGATGGAAATCAAATCGTCAAAATCTTCACCGGTATGATCGAACTTCTTAATGATATGGGCTACCAGGCGCAGGTTCCGCTCAATAAGGACCCGCCGGGCCGACTCATCCCCGGCCAGCATCTTCTCCAGATATAAGGCTTCCTCCTCCTCGCTTAATGGTTTGGGAAAGCTGTTCCCGGCCACATGGCAGATCAGGATCACCAGACCGTTAAGCATCGACAGTACCGCCAGCGCCAATAGACCAGGCCCCATCGTATCCCTCCCTCAAAAGAATAGGACTATATATCTTATGGGAACAAAAAAGAAAAGGTGCCTGGCCTTTTGGCAATTTCTCGGTTATCCCGTGGCAAGAGGACTTTTAATGCTGGGGACCGGAGCGACGCCTGTACATTTGCAAAAAACCCAGGCTCAGCGGATAGGGACCACGCTCATAGCGGGAACAGGGAAACTCGGAACAATCCCGGGAGCAATAATCGATGTTCCGGGTAATGGCGCAGGCCAGCACGGGGCAACGAAAACCCAGCTGTTCCTGAAAATTGATTTTCGCCCGGGCTTCAATGCTGTTGCCAGGACCGCAGGACGCACATTTACCCCGGTTATACAGGCCACAGGCATCGCAGGCCAGCCCACAGGGACCGGTAGCCATGAAAAAACCCCCTATACAAAAAACTTCTTAAGTTAAGAAACCGGATATGTGGCCTTACAAACAAGGCATTTTCAGGAAATATTTTACCTATCACTCTTTACTGTTTCAATAACTTCTCAGTTTTACGTTTTACTGAGAGGCCGCCTCTACACCGGCCCAGCAACATCTAACCCCTTGACATTAAGTTGATGATACAGTAAAATTAATAATGCTAGAAGGTAATGTCGGGGCGTAGCTCAGTTTGGCTAGAGCGCTACCTTGGGGTGGTAGAGGTCGCACGTTCGAGTCGTGTCGCTCCGACCAGAAAAATCCCTGAAAGCCTTGAAAATCAAGGCTTTCTTTTTTTTTAATAGAGAAAAGGCCGGGCAAAGGGTTCCGTAAGGAACCCTTATTATGCGGATTTCTCCATTTACCCATTGCTCCTGACGTTCGAAAATTTTGTTCTGAAGCAGGAAATTTTAGAGTTCCGTCAAATAAAGTCTTTTCATAAAACGGTGAGCAATGAACCCTGGTCTGTATATTTGGGCGCTTGGACCGGGGGGAGCCAGTAGCGCAACCGCCACCTGCCAGTTTGGATTTAAAACAGGGAGGGGTTTTTTATTTATGCAGCCTTTTATGAATTCCCCGGAAAATTACCATATCCTCGAATCTCTCGACAGCCTGGTGCAAAGCATATCTGAGAACCAGAAGGAGTTCTTTCAAAAAGTTTCAGAAATCAGGGATAACCACTACACGCTGGTGAAAAGTTATTACGAAGAATCGCGCAGGCTGATTGAGATGCTGAAGGAAACTGCCTTCCTGTGTTCCCTGATGTTCAATATACAGGACGAGAAAAGCATCTGTGCCAGCGCCATAAACATCCTGCGTAAACTGCTTGAAAATCCGGTAGCAATCAGGATCCTCTCCACATCCAACAGCCACACAAAATTGGAAATCCTCGCTGAGGAAAGCTCCGCCGCATTTAGCATCAAATCGTTGTGCACCAAAAGCCCCCTCAGCTGTATAGCTATCAAAACGTGCCGTCCCATAATCCACTCACCGCTGGAAAGCGCTGTACCCTGCCCGGAAATGATGGAATCTCCCGAACAATACGCCCACATCTGCTTTCCGCTGATTGCAGATGGTGTTGCGTTCGGGTGCATAAATATTCTTTTCGAACACGATACAGACATAATGCTTTTGAAGAGAAACATCGATCTGATTAATATCCTGGCCGGCTATGTCTCGCTTGCGATACATAACAACCGACTTATTAAAACCGTTAAAAAAGAGGCGTTGACAGATAAACTAACCGGTCTTCCAAATCGTCGTTTTGGTATGGAGGCTTTGCAAAATGAAATTAACCGGAGTAAGAGGTATGGCCACGTATTCTCAATCGCAATGGTAGATATCGACCATTTTAAGCTCGTGAATGACAACCACGGCCATACTGAAGGTGATAAAGTACTCACGCTTATGGCTGACCTGGCCCGCAAGTGTTTGAGAAACGTTGACCTGGTGGCCAGGTTTGGCGGAGAGGAGTTCCTGATCATCCTTCCGGAAACCGATATTGATAAGGCATGCGTGGTCGTTGAACGATTTTGCAGGATATTTAACGAAGCCAGCCTCTCTGACGTTTTGAACGCGAAGAACCTTACTCTAAGCGGCGGTATCGCTCAATTTCCGCACGACGGAGGGGACGTTCTTTCGCTGCTCAAAGCGGCTGACGAAAGGCTCTATCTGGCTAAGAACAGCGGGCGCAACAGGATAGTTGCCGGCAAGCTGAACTGATTGCTGGTCGTTTTGTTCAACCACCCCATAACTTAATTTTATCCAACGGCGGTAAGGTATTGACAACAACTCCTCCCCGCCTTATAATCTGAACATAAGGAGATACAGGGTGGGTATCAGAGAAGACAGTGGTGCTTTAATGAGAAGGTTCCGTTAGGACTATATAAACTGGTTATCCAATGGTGGAGATCAGGCAAAGGCGCTTTTTCGGAAGGTGTGTCTTCTGAAAGGCGCCTTTTTATCTTACCAGCAAGAGCTCAAAGCAAGGGTGCTTTATAAGGGAGCAATGTTGCTCCATTAAAGCACCCTTTTTACGTTTTGCAGGAAACGTCCGACCGGTGAATTGGCGCCGTTCACCCCGGGCGATAAGATACAGGTCGTCATCTTCCGCTGTTGCAGAAGGGCCCGGAGACTGCACCAGCTGAAGGTATGGAAACGATGGTTTTATTTTAGATGAGGAGAGTGATGCAAGTGTACAGGCGAGCCATGAGAGGACTTTACCTTTTGCCCCTGGTTTTGCTGGCCGCACCCGGTCTGGCCTGGGCCGATGAAGCTCGAATTGATACGGGAGATACCGCATTCGTTCTTATCTCTGCAGCACTGGTGATGATTATGACTCTGCCCGGGGTGGCCCTGTTCTACGGTGGTATGGTCAGGCGCAAGAATACCCTTAGCACGATCATGCAGAGCCTGTTTATCATGGCCTTGATTTCGCTGCAGTGGGTCCTCTGGGGTTACTCCATCGCCTTTGGTCCTGATCAGGCGCACCTGTTCGGCAGTCTGGCCTGGCTGGGGTTAAATGGCGTGGGTCAAGCGCCAAACCCTGATTATTCGGCTACCATTCCTCACCTGGCATTTATGGCTTTCCAGATGATGTTCGCGGTAATCACCCCGGCATTGATTACCGGCGCCTTTGCCGAACGGATGCGTTTCCCGGCTTTTGTAGCCTTCACCCTGCTTTGGGCCACCTTTGTTTACGATCCCCTGGCCCACTGGGTATGGGGTGTTGAAGGCTGGTTGCGCAACCTGGGCGCCCTGGACTTTGCCGGCGGCACGGTAGTGCACATTTCCTCCGGCGTATCCGGCTTGATCGCAGCCCTGGTGCTAGGCCGGCGCAGAGGTTACGGTTCGGAGCCGATGGTGCCCCATAACCTGCCCCTTACGGTCCTGGGAGCGGCGTTGCTGTGGTTTGGGTGGTTCGGCTTTAACGCCGGCAGCGCCCTTTCGGCCAACGGCCTGGCGGCCAGCGCCTTTGTGGTGACCAATACGGCCGCTGCAGCGGCAGCCCTCTCCTGGGTCTTTGCCGAGTGGATCCGTCACGGCAAGCCTACCGTTCTAGGCGGCGCCAGCGGCCTGGTGGCCGGTCTGGTGGCCATCACCCCCGCCTCGGGGTTTGTCGGGCCGATGCCTGCGGTAATCATCGGCCTGGTGGCCGGCGTTGTCTGCTACCTGGCAGTGAGTGTGCTAAAGTCCAAACTGGGTTATGACGATTCCCTGGATGCCTTTGGAGTTCACGGTATCGGCGGTACATGGGGCGCGCTGGCCACCGGCCTGTTTGCTTCCAGGGCTGTTAACCCTGCCGGTGTTGACGGTCTGCTCTTTGGCAACCCCCATCAGTTATGGATCCAGTTTATCAGCGTACTGGCCAGTTGGCTGTTTGCCGCTGTTATGACTTTCGTCATCCTTAAAGTGGTGGGATTGTTCTTCAAGTTGCGGGCCAGCGAAGATGAAGAAGTACAGGGTTTGGATATTACCCAGCATGGGGAAGACGCTTACTCAGACATGGTGCTGGGCGCACCGGTGAGCCGCATTCAAAGCTTATCGGGTTCTCATTCTACCGTGGTCACTACCAGGGAAGCTGGTGTGTAAGGATAAATTAAAACTGCTTTTTCCCTGGACATGAACTACTTGAAGTGAAGGAGGAACCTCAATGACCAAAATTGAATGTATCATCCGCCCCGGTAAGTTGGAAGACGTTAAAGATGCTTTGGGAAGATTTGGCATACATGGTATGACCGTAACGCAGGTAATCGGCTGCGGCCTGCAAAAAGGTCGTACCGAGGTCTACCGTGGTACGGAATACAGCATTAACCTGCTGCCTAAAATCAAAGTGGAAATTGTCATTGCCGATAAATTTGTGGATGAAGTGGTAAAGCTCGTTACCGAAGCCGCACGTACCGGTGAAATCGGCGACGGCAAGATTTTTACCTATCCGGTGGAAAACGCCATTCGCATTCGTACCGGTGAAACCGGTGAGAGCGCCATCTGATAATTCCCCGAGAAGGAACAATATCTGGTGTTTGTCAGGCAATGGTGCCAGATCCTTGCAAGGCATTTCTGTTTTTGTTAAAATACGGGCGAGGAAAATAGTCAGGGCAATGGGGCCCCGGCCATACGCTTTTTTAGCGGAGGACGGGGTTTTGTTATAGCTTCAGAAAGAGGGGTTTAGTCCGTGCTTATAGCTCTGGCCCAATTAAATCCCACCATTGGAGACGTCGGCGGCAACGTGGATAAAATGAGGAGGGTCGTTGAAACGGCTCGTCAGGCAGGCGCGGATTTAGTGATCTTTCCGGAACTGGCGGTAACGGGTTACCCACCCCGGGATCTGCTTTACCGGGATGGTTTCTTGAACCGGGTTGAAGATGCCCTGCAGGCGGAGGTGGCCCCCTTGAGCCGGGGACCCGCCCTTTTGGTGGGCGCCCCGGTCAAGGGAGAAAGGGATTTTCTTTACAATGCTGCCCTGCTCTATGCAGGAGGAAGTTTATTTTTCCGGCAGGACAAGAGCCTGCTTCCCAACTACGACGTCTTTGACGAAAGCCGGTATTTCAGGCCCGCCCGGGAAAGGGCTCCGGTGCGGGTGGGGGGTTTTAACCTGGGCCTGACCATCTGCGAAGACATCTGGAACGACAAGGACTACTGGAACCGCCGGTTTTATGAAATAGACCCCGTGGAAGAGCTGGTGGCCAAAGGAGCGGACCTGATCATAAACCTGTCAGCTTCCCCGTATCATTATGGCAAAATCGACCTGCGGGTGGACATGATCCGGAGCATTGCCAGAAAATACGGCCGCCCCCTTATTTATGCCAACCAGGTGGGGGGCAACGATGAACTTATCTTTGACGGTTCCAGCCTGGCCGTGAACCCCTCCGGCCATGTGGTCTGCCTGGCGGCCAGTTTCGAGGAAGACGTGGTCCTGCTGGAAGTAGCAAGAACAGACACCAGGGGTGTGCTGGTGAGGGCGATGGGAAGGCTCCGCTGCCCTGCCGGGGAACCGTGGGGTGCCGCACCGCAGCTTTACCCCTGTCCGGAAGTTCCCTCCGGACAACTGCCTGATGAAGACATCAGCTACGTTTACCGGGCGCTGGTGCTGGGTATTGCCGACTATATGCGGAAGACCGGTTTCCAAAAGGCCGTTATCGGCCTGAGTGGAGGCATCGACTCCTCCGTCACCGCCGTCCTGGCTGCTGCGGCGCTGGGATCTGAGAACGTGCTGGGGGTATCAATGCCCTCACGATACTCCTCTCCCGGTAGCCGTTCCGATGCCCGGAAACTGGCGGAAAACCTGGGTATTGCCTTCCGGGAGGTACCCATCGAAGGAATGTTCAGTGCTTTTTTGGAATCTATGAATCAGGGTGGCGACCCGTGCAAAGACCTGGCGGAGGAGAACATCCAGGCCCGCATCAGGGGCAATATCCTCATGTTCATTTCCAACAGGGAGGGCTACCTTGTCCTTACTACCGGCAACAAGTCCGAGATGGCTGTAGGCTACTGCACCCTCTATGGTGATATGTCCGGAGGGCTGGCAGTACTGGCCGATGTGCCCAAGGTGATGGTTTACCAGCTGGCCCGCTATATCAACCGGGAGCGGGAAATTATTCCCCGCAGCGTGCTGGTCAAGCCCCCTTCGGCGGAGTTGAAACCGGGCCAGGTGGACCAGGACTCCCTTCCCCCCTACGAGGTTCTGGACGCTATCCTGAAGGCATACATCGAAGAGGAGAAGTCGGCTGACGAAATTGCCGCCCGGGGTTTTGACCCGGAGCTGGTCAGGGAAATAGTTCGCAAGGTGGACCGGGCCGAGTACAAGCGCCGCCAGGCTGCACCGGGTCTGCGGGTAACCTCCAGGGCCTTTGGTACGGGCCGTCGTATGCCCATTGCCTGGCGGGCGGGATAGTTTTCGCAGGACACAAATTCCGAAGAGAAAGAAAGGCAAGAAAGCCGGGCAAAATTCCACCAGAGAATGATTGCCACAGGGAGGCTCAATTATTTCCCCTGTGGTTTTTTGTAGGCTGGAATCAAGCTTTTCCCATAAACAACCCCTAATTTTTCAAGCAAATTGCCGAAACAAGTATTTGGAGCAAAAAATTTAAAATAGTTTTAGGAAGGAGAATTGGTTATGTTACTGCCCCGATTTAATAGTAAAAAAGCATACCAGAAAAAAATAGCAACAGTTCCCGCTCCACCACAGGATGAGCAATTTCCAGCCTATGAAGAAAATCCAGTCAACCAGCCAGAACTGGCAAAACGCGATCTGCTTAGCTGTGCCCTGGAACTTGCTCCTTTTATTAAGGGGCTTTTAGGGGAAGAAGTGGGGATCTATATCTCGGACCTGAAACGTTACCTGTATTGCAATCCGGGACGTGTTGGTCTTTCCTTGAAAGCAGGGGATGTAGTCCAGGAAGGCAGTGTAACGGCCCTGGCTTTACGCACCGGTGAAAGAAAAGCCAAACGAGTGGGGAAAGAGGTGTACGGGGTACCATATATCGGTATTTCTTATCCGATTACCGATCCTGAAACCGGCATATCGTGGATCCGGGTATCGGTTTTGGTAAAACCTTAGAGCATAATCTTAAAAT
>NZ_JBNATZ010000001.1:3150-5462 GCF_049701015.1 Desulfofundulus sp. | reverse complement strand
TTACCCGCCAGGAAAATCTGGTTGCTGCCTCAGATGAAGTGGAAAACCAGGTAAAAACCATAACCATGGCCATCACGAACCTTTCCGCCACCGCGGAAGAACTCGCGGCTACCACAGAGAACCTGAACAGTAACGCACAGACCATCAGGAATGAGATTAAGAAAACCGATGATATTGTAGCTCTTATCCAGGAAATTGCTGAACAGACTCACCTGCTGGGATTGAACGCAGCCATCGAAGCAGCCCGGGTGGGTGATGCCGGACGGGGTTTCAATGTAGTAGCCGGCGAGATACGCAAGCTTTCCCAGGATACCCAGCGGTCAGTTAAAGAAATTATGAAAACCTTGAATGATGTGCAGCAATCAATTATGGAGTTGACACATTCAATTGAGCAGATGTCTGCAGCAGCTCAGGAACAGGCGGCGTCTTCCCAGGAAATAAACGTTGCAGTCAACGAACTGGGTACCGTGGCCGTTCAGCTGAAAAAAATGGCGGACGAACTTCTCCTTTAACGGAAATTCTCCGAAGGCTAAAAAGGCAATTGGTCTTCCTGGAACCTTTTAGGACTTAAGGGCAAATCCGGTGAACATACCTGTTAAGCCAAAGCTGGAACATGTAAAAGATGGTAATCATTCGCATAAGAAAGTTCAGTAGAAAAGGCGGGTAAAATCTCGCCTTTAATTATTTACGCTCGAGTTTCAACAAAAAACACCTGCCGGTCAACTATCGCATACTTTGTGGATGAAGGATTTTACCGGGGGGCCAACGACAACGATGAATGGGAAAGATCCGCAGTGGGAAGCCAGAATTAACCGGGGACCGGTGCTGATAGGGAGCGGGAGAATCATCAGTAACGAGGGGGATGTGGTGGCGGCTACCGGCCACCATATAGCCGTTTTTACACCGCAAAATAATAGTTATCGCCAGTTGAGTGCCATCAATGCACCTGCGGAAGTATTAAGCCTGGCGGTGGGAATGGGGAACTACACTCCGGATCATATTATTGCAGGCACCCTGGATCAAATACTGACCTGGTCGGCCAGGGAAGGAGCTATTGTCCCCTTCTGGAGCAGTCCACCGGAACCCGAAGCCCGCTTCGTAAGTTTAGCTCTGGGAGACGTAAATGGAGACGGCCGGTTGGAAATTGTAGCAGCCGCTGAAGGAGCAGGTGCTTTTTATGTTTATGAACAGCCGGAAAAGCCGGAGGTTGGAAGAAATCTCGAACTGTTAACCATCCATTTAGTACCCGGGGCGCCGGAAAAGGTAACCGTAATAGAACGAACAGGGGCTTTACCTTTAATTGCAGTCGCTTTGCTGGAAGAAGGCAATTGGGGTATAGTTACTTTTACCTATACGGAGAAGGGCTTTATGAGCGGACCCTTTCTTGAAAGGCTCCCTGCCGGCTTGACGGCCATGACATCAGGGAGGCTGACAGGTGAGCCCGGGGAGGATCTGGCCTGGGGCGGCGATGACGGGCGGGTCCGGATAGTAGCGGTGGGAGAGACACTTTCCACCGTACTTACCACCGATAACCTGGGAAGCACCATCTCAGCCCTGGCCGTAGGAAGGCTGGGTACACGAGATGTTATGGTCGCGGGAACTCCCGAAGGACACATCTTTATTTACCCCGTACCGGTGTTCTCCCGGTCACCTGAGCAGGTGATAACGTTAGAAATTCCGGTTAATGATTTGTCTTTCACCGCCAACGGCCGCCTGGTGGTAGGCAGCCTGGAAGGACGGGTTCTGGTAACCTGGATGAGCAGCAGTTCTTCTTTTTTCCTGCACCGCGTACGCCCCGGAGAAACGCTCTGGGAACTGGCGAACCGTTATAACACATCGGTAGAGGCAATAATCCGGCTCAACGGATTGAACAACCCCGATCGCATTTACCCGGGGGAACTTCTAAAAATTCCTTTACCGTAAAAAACTCTTTAAAAAGCATAATTTAGTCAAAGAGGGACAAAGAATATTATTGCTTTAGCAAACACAACGGAGGCGATAGTTATGCGCGTTGAAGTGGACCAGGATCTTTGTATTAGCTGCGGCACCTGTGTCGACACCTGTCCTGAAGTATTTGAATGGAACGATGAAGATAAAGCTCATGTCATTGTAGATGAAGTGCCCCCAGAACTGGAGGATCAGGCTCATGAAGCCGTAGAGAGCTGCCCAACAAATGCCATCTCAGAGTATTAGAACGCACAAAGCATAGTTCGGAGTGTAAAAAATTTTTTACCCTCATTCAGAGAAGCTCCTGACAGAGAAGCTCCTGAAGGGGCTGTTCTATAGCACGGTCTACAAACCGTGCTTTTCAT
>NZ_JBNATZ010000001.1:253-3050 GCF_049701015.1 Desulfofundulus sp. | reverse complement strand
GAGAAGCTCCTGAAGGGGCTGTTCTATAGCACGGTCTACAAACCGTGCTTTTCATCTGCAGGGAGGTAAATACCCTTGCCATAGCGAAATAAATAAAGGCAGGAATAATACTGGTGAATACTGGTAAATGTAAAGATAAACCTGGTCGTCTGAAGATGTACCTGGGGGAGAAGAAGATGTCAAAAATCAAGGTACTGCATGTTATTCGTCCAGCCAGGGGCGGCATGAAAAATCACCTGCTTTCCCTTTTGTCTCTGGGGGATAAAAACCTTTTTGAACCTCTTGTAGCCTGTCCACCAGGAGACATGACCCGCGAAATCACAGAACTGGGCATAAAGGTTGTCCGTATACCTCTTGCAGGCGAACTCTCTCCCCGCTCTGACTGGCATGTTTTACGCATCCTGGTGAACACCCTGGTGGCTGAAAAAATCACCATTATGCATGCCCATAGCTCCAAAGCAGGACTCGTGGCACGATTGGCTGCCAAGATAGCCCGCACTCCCATTATCTTTATGACTGCTCATAACTCCATTTTCTATGAGTTCTGGCCGCCCTGGAAAAAAAGTGCTTTTGCTTTTGGAGAGCGTATCCTGGGCCGCTATACCCACCGCATCTTCACAGTATCGGAAGCCCTCAGGCAAGAGCTTTTGCTAAAGGAAAGATTAAAGCCGGACCTGGTGGTCACCATACATAACGGCATAGATCCCAACCCTTTCCAGCGGGAGTTTGACAGGCGGGGGACACTCCGTTCTCTTGGCCTCCCCCACTTTGGCCAGCTGGTGGGTACTATCGCCCGCCTTGCCCCACAAAAGGGTATATCCTACTTCCTTCAAGCTGCGTCCATTCTCCACCCGGGATTACCAGGTTAATTTCGTGGTTGTAGGGGATGGCCCCCTGCGGAGAGTCCTGGAAGAGGAAAGCAGGGCCCTGGGGCTTGAGGGGCGGCTCTTCTTCACCGGAGAGCGACGGGATATCCCCCAAATTTTATCCTTGATGGATGTTTTTGTGCTGCCTTCTACCACTGAAGGCTTGCCTCTGACCATTCTTGAAGCCATGGCTGCAGGAAAACCAGTAATAGCCAGCAGGGTGGGTGGCTTGCCGGAAGTGGTCGTAGACGGAGAAACCGGCTTTTTGGTACCACCCGGGGATCCTCAGGCGCTCGCACGGGCACTGGCACAGTTACTCGTGAACCGACAGAAAGCGGAAGAAATGGGCCAGAAGGGTAAGCAAAGGGTTATGCAGCACTTTACAGTGCAAACCATGGTTCGTAAAATTGAGGAGGAATACAAAGCTGCACTTTTCAACCGTGGTCTTCTACCTGCCCGACAATCCTGAAAGTGAAAAGGTGACGTAGCTATGAAAACCAGGCTCTCAATCATTATGACAGCACTAATCTTTTGGGCAACATTTTTACCCACCCCCCTTCAGGCCGGTTACGAACCGGCATTCCAAAATGCCCTGCCGTCTAAAAGTCAACAGGGTAAGCCCATTATGCCCCCACCGAATGGGGGCAGGGTAGTAATGGTTACGGTGGACAGGTTGAATCTTTCCGATTTAAAATACCTGCCTCATTTGCAACAGCTGCTGGAGCAGGGCGCATTGGGATTAATGAACGATAATACTGCAGGAGCTCCAACCCCGGAAAATACTTATGCTACCATTGGAGCCGGGGTACATATCAGCGCTAACGACACAGCAGCTCTGGGCTTCAACGCCCAGGAGAAATTAGATAAGGGTATCGCCGGGCAGGAATTTTACCGTCGCACAGGTGTAATTGTAAAACCTGATGCGCTGGTTCAGTTGGGTATTGTGCGCATCCATAAACAAAATAAGCAACTCCCCTATCCGGCCAGACCGGGCGCTTTAGGTTCTGCTTTGCACAGAGCGGGCTTGAAAACCGCTGTTTTAGGAAATGCCGATGTCCCCCAGGGACTAAGGCGACAGGCCCTGAGTATAGCCATGGATGAAAGTGGAGTGGTAGACTGCGGTAACGCAAGTACATCTATGCTGGCCAGTGATCCATCCTTCCCCGGTGGCCTGCGCACTGATTATACGAAGCTGTTGTCTACTTTTGACGAGTTGCCTTCAAAGGTTTCTCTGGTTGTTTTTGAACTGGGAGATCTCTCACGACTTGATGAAATGCAGGACGATGTTTCGGAAAAAGTAATGGCAAAACAACGCCGGTTAACTTTACAAAGAGTTGATGAATTTATCGGGCAACTGGTTCCGCGACTTAACCTGCACAGAGATCTTCTGCTAATCGTTTCTCCTACACCGGGGAAAGACATTATTACGGGTGTTTCAAATTACCTGACTCCCATCATGGCCGTCGGGCAAGGAGTAACCCGCGGCATGCTATCTTCCCCCACCACCAAAAGGGCCGGTGTAGTGATGAATACCGATATTGCACCAACAATCTTGCACTTTTTAGGCATAAAGATACCTGTTGAAATGACCGGCCAACCCATGTGGGTGATGGCCCCTGAAAGGGGTCAAATAGGAGTTTTGGAGCGTATGTTAAACCAGCTCACTCTGACATACGATATCCGCGCCGACATACAAAGAGGATATATTTTTTATCAACTCATTTTGCTCCTGGTCTCCCTCTACTGTATCTTTTGGAGGCGTACCAGGCTGGGCCGGGTGCTTGAACCTTTTCTACTCTCGGTTATGGTGGTACCACTGGTCTATCTGCTGTTACCCTTACTACCCCAGCCGGCAACCTGGGTGATTGTTTTGGAAATGGGCGGCCCAAAAAAGGAGAGCAGCCCCAGACCACAGTCGTTTACCATGCCCA
>NZ_JBNATZ010000001.1:0-243 GCF_049701015.1 Desulfofundulus sp. | reverse complement strand
GTTTTGCCAATGGAGGGTTGATTCTACTTGATATCCTGCTGGGAGGCCCTCTTCAGAAGACAGCCATCATGGGATACGACCCTATCGTTGGTGCTCGCTTTTACGGAATCGGCAATGAGTACATGGGAATTCTTATCGGCTCGATGATCATCGGCTCCACAACTCTACTAACCCGTCTGCCTCAATGGCGGAAACCCCTTATGTTCTTGACCGCAATACTATACCTGACCACCATTTATGTCC